>CAYSKY010000560.1:0-2849 GCA_964431425.1 uncultured Burkholderiales bacterium | reverse complement strand
GTTTTTATTTGGTGCGGCACCAGAGCAAGCCAACAGTTTGGCTTGCGTGGGGATTCGAAAGGCAGCGGCGATGCTCGGAGCGAAGCGAGGAGCCGCCGTGCCGGGGTCGCGGGACGTGACCGAATCCCCCTGGGGACGCCAAAATACAAACGCCACCTTCGGATGGCGTTTTTATTTGGTGCGGCACCAGAGCAAGCCAACAGTTTGGCTTGCGTGGGGATTAGAAAGGCGCCCTACGTGCCCCGTCAGATCCGGAAACGGTGCAATGTCTCAAATTTGCCAGTTACCAAGCGCCCTGCATTGGCCCGGTGCCCGGAATAGTGTTCCAACTCCTCACCCTTTATTTCAACGGCGACCGGTTTTCCATTGCGGGCCTTGCCCTCGATCGTCAGACGCTCGCGGGCTGCCGCAATATCCAGCACCTGATCCCCCTTGTGCAAGCCGATGATAATGACTCCCTTGCCGCCGCCCAACTCCTTGATTTCTGTTCGTGGCACGATCAGCATGCGATTGCGTGAAGCCAGTACGGCGATGGCCTCGGTGGATTCTTCCAGCACCAGCAACGGCAATATCGCCGCGCCTTCGCCTACATTTGCGAAAGTCTTGCCGGCCTTCTGCCTCGTCAGCATGTCTTCGATCGGTGCGATAAAGCCGTAGCCATCGCTCTTGCATACCATCACCTTCGTTCCCGGCTTCTCGCAGACCATTGAGGTGACCTTCGCTCCGGCCAGGTCCAGCATGGATGCAACCGGTGTCCCGTCGCCTTTCCCGCTGGGCAGGTCGGATGGTCGCAGGTTGTATGCGCGACCATTGGAATCAATCAGAATGACGGGCCATACGGTACGCGCTTTGGCGATCGCGAGCGGACCATCCCCGTCTTTCCATGTCAGCGTGCCGGGGTCGATGTCGTGCCCGGTGCGCAGCCGGATGAAACCGTTTCGGGAAAGGATCACCGTGACCGGATCGTCGGCGAGGGTGTCCACTTTTGAAGCGGTTATTTTTTCAGCCGTCTCAATCAGGGTGCGGCGCTCATCGCCAAATTGCAGGGCGTCTTTCTCTATTTCCGCTGCGACAAAGCGGCGGAAATCCGCGCCGTCGCCAAGCAGGTGTTCAATGCCGGCCTGCTCCTCGCGCAACTTCGCAATCTCCTGTTCAATCTTGATGCCTTCGAGGCGCGCTAGCTGGCGCAGACGGATCTCGAGAATGTCCTCTGCCTGCACATCCGACAGCTTGAACTTCGCCATCAAATCCTTCTTGGGTGCATCCGATTCGCGGATGACCTTGATCACTTTGTCGATCGACAGAAATGCGATCATCCGGCCATCAAGAATGTGCAGCCGGCTCCTGACCTCGTCCAGCCGCGATTCGAGACGGCGGGTGACCGTATCGAGACGGAAACCCGTCCATTCGCGTAAAAGAGTGCCAAAAGAAGCCTGCTTTGGTCGGCCATCACGTCCTATCGATACCAGGTTGATCGACGAGTTCTCCTCAAGGCTGGTATTGGCGAAGAGCAGGGCGGTCAACTCTTCCGGCGTGACATTGCGTGTGGTCGGTTCAATGATGATGCGTATTGGATGATCCTGGTCAGAGTCGTCACGCATGGTGTCGAGCAACGCCGCGAAAGCGTTTTTGAGGCGCAGTTGTTCAGGAGTCAGCGCTTTGCGGCCGGCCTTGACCTTCGGGTTGAGGCACTCCTCAATTTCGGTCAGTACCTGGGCCGTGCTGGTGTTTGGGGGGAGTTCGGAAACGATGATTCGCCATTGCCCTCGTGCCAACGGCTCCACCGCCCAGCGTGCCCGTACGCGGACGGTACCGCGGCCGGTGAGATATGCATTCTGAATATCGGACGCGGGTGAGATGATCTGGCCGCCACCCGGGAAGTCGGGGCCGGGTACCAGTTGCAATATTTCCTCGTCCGTAACTTCGCCGGAATCGGCTTCGATCACGCGCCGGCAGGCTGCGGCAACCTCGCGCAGGTTGTGCGGCGGAATGTTGGTGGCCATGCCGACAGCAATGCCCATTGCGCCGTTGAGCAGGAGCAGCGGCAGGCGTGCCGGCAGCGAACCCGGCTCGGTCAGGGTGTTGTCGTAATTGGGGACAAAATCGATGGTTCCCTTTTCGAGCTCCGACAGCAGCACATGTTCGGCAAACCGAGTCAGACGGGCTTCGGTGTAGCGCTGCGCAGCGGGAGAGTCGCCGTCCCGCGAGCCGAAATTGCCCTGGCCGTCGATGAGCGGGTAACGCAGCGAAAAATCCTGTGCCATGCGCACTGCTGCGTCATACACCGAGGCATCGCCGTGCGGGTGGAACTTGCCGATGACGTCCCCGACGATGCGCGCAGATTTCTTGTGTGGGTTGTCGTGCCGGTTGTTGAGTTCGTGCATGGCAAACAGGATTCGCCGCTGCACGGGCTTCAGGCCATCATCCACCTGCGGCAATGCACGGCCGCGAACCACCGACATGGCGTAGTCGAGGTAGGCGCGCTCGCAGTGAACGTGGGCGTATTCGGTGGTGCCGTCGCCGGCCGGGGGCGGCAGGCTGAAGGAGAGTTGTGCGGCGGGTTGCGTGTTTTGACTGGTCATCAAACTGTCCTCAAATATCCAGGTCGGCTTTATCGCCTTCGCGTTCCAGCCAGGCGCGGCGCGCAGAAGCTTCGCCTTTGGCCATCAGCAGGGTCAGCGTCCGGTTGGTCTCGTCGAATGTATCGTCGGTCACGACGATTTGCATCAGTCGGCGGGTTTCCGGTTGCATGGTCGTTTCCTTTAATTGATCAGGATTCATTTCGCCGAGTCCTTTGAACCGACTGGTGGCAATCGCATCCTGCTTGACGCCCTCCTTGGCGAGCCTCG
>CAYSKY010000559.1:0-2850 GCA_964431425.1 uncultured Burkholderiales bacterium | reverse complement strand
GGCAGACGGTGCCGGGCTTCCCGGCACACCTGCACCGCGGCTTTGAAACGGTCACCATCGTGCGCCGTGGCCTCATCGATCATTCTGATTCGCTGGGTGCCACGGCCCGTTTCGGTGGTGGCGATGTGCAATGGCTCACGGCCGGCCACGGCATTGTTCACTCGGAAATGTTCCCCCTGGTCCACCAGGAGACCCCTAATCCGCTGGAACTGTTCCAAATCTGGCTGAACCTGCCGGCGCGCAACAAGATGGTCGAGCCTTACTTCACCATGTTCTGGTCAGAGCGCATTCCGCGCCAGACGTTCAACGATGTTTCCGGTGGAACCTGCGAAGTGGTGTGCGTGGCCGGTCGCGTGGCGGCCATGAATCCACTGGCGCCGCCGCCCAATTCGCGCGCTTCGGACACCGATGCCGACCTTGCCATCTGGACCATCAAGCTGTCGCCCGGCGCGCGCTGGACCCTGCCGGCCGCAGCGGGTGCCGCCACACGTCGCAACCTGTATTTTTTCAAGGGCGGCAGCATGAAAGTGGACGGACAGCAGGTCAGCGCGCACGGCGCGATCGAATTGCGCGGTGACGCCAACGTCGAACTGGTGGCCGGCGCACAGGAATGCGAACTGTTGTTGCTGCAGGGCAAGCCGATCGGCGAGCCGGTGTCGCAATACGGCCCGTTTGTGATGAATACGCCCGCCGAGATCCAGCAGGCCTTTGCCGACTATCAGCGCACGCAGTTTGGCGGCTGGCCGTTTGCGAGCGAAGCGCCGGTGCATCCGGCGACGCAGGGCCGCTTTGCGCGCCACGCCAACGGCCGCGTTGAGCAGGCGGAGTAGCCCCGTTCCCGCTGGCTCAGTCGCCGACGATGCGCTCCACCTGCACGGCGCTTACCGGGCTGGCGCGGTTGCCCCAGTTGTTGCGGATGTAGGTCACCAGCAATGCAATTTCCTCGCTGCTGAGCGAATGCGCGAACGGCGGCATGCCATAGGGGCGCGGATTGTGCAGCGTGGCGGGCGTGTAACCGCCATCGAGCACACTGCGGATACTGTTGAGCGGCGATGGCATGGTGACCCCGCGATTGCCGGCCAGCGCTGGATACGCACCCGGCGCGCCTTCGCCGGACTTGCCGTGGCAGTCAGCGCAGAGTTTTTCATACAGCGGCGCGGCCTTGCGGGTCGCTTCATCGATGCGTGCCTGCTGTTCCGGAGTGGACGTTGCCGCCGGTGTCTCTGCAGTCTGTGCCAGCGATTGCAGGTATATGGCGATGGCGCGCAAATCGGCGGCCGTCAGGTGCTGCAGGCTGCGCGCGATGACTTCTGCCATTGGGCCGCTCGCTGCCGACTCTGGGGTGAAGCCCGTCGAGAGTAGCCGCACGGTGTCGTCGATGCTGCGCCGCCCGCTGCCGGCCTCGTGCGCTGCTGTGAGCGAAGGCGCATACCAGCTGCGCCCGGCCACCTGCCCCCCACCCAGCGCAGCGCCGCCGGCGGCACCCAGCGCATTGCGCGTGGTGTGGCAGGCATTGCAGTGCCCGGGACCGCGCACCAGGTAGGCGCCACGATTCCATTCGGCGCTTTGTGCGGCGTCCGGCGTGAACGTGCGCGGTTCGAAATACAGCACGCGCCACACATACAACAGGCTGCGTTCGCTGTACGGAAACTTCAGCCTGTCAGGTGCATTGCTCTTCGCCACCGGCGGCAGGGAACGCAGGAAAGCGAAGATCGCATCGGCGTCTCCGCGCGTGATCTGCGTGTACTCGGTGTAGGGGAACGCGGGATAGAGCGGCCGGCCGTCGCGCCCCTTGCCGTGGTGCAGTGCGCGCCAGAAGTCACGCGTGTCCCATTGCCCGATGCCGTGGCTGACATCCGGCGTGATATTGGGCGTGACAAACGTGCCGAAGGGCGTGCGCAGCTCGCGGCCGCCCGCGTAGGCGGCGCTGCCCGGCGCGGTGTGGCAGCCGGCGCAGTTGGCGGCCAAGGCAAGATAGGCTCCGCGATTGACTTGATCGGAACCCGCCTCCAGGGTGCTGGGCGCGATATCCGGCTCGCGCTCGTGAACGATGATGGCTGCCACGGCCGCCGCCATCAGCAGCAGCGTCACCAGTCCCGCGGCCTTCAACTCGCGCTTCATGGTGCCACCGCCTTCTTGCCGTCCGCCGCTTTCACCACGGCGGTGACGGGTGTGGCCAGCGCCTCGCGCACGCTACCGCACGATTTGGCGGTTTCAAGATCGATGCCGTCCGCCTCGGCACCATGCGCACCCGCCGGCAGCGGCTGCGAAGCCAGCCAGTCGGCGATGGCCGTGACTTCCGTCTGACTCAGTTGCCGCGCTATCTCGCCCATGCAGTCGGGCGCGGCCGCCACGCGCGTCCCCACCCGCCAGGCACCAAACTGCGCGCTGATGTAGTCGCGCGGTAGCCCCAGCAACCCGGGAATTACCGGCGCCACACCCAAAAGCTTGCGACCGTGGCAGGACGCGCAACCCGGGATGCGGCGCGATGCATCGCCGTGGGTCACCAGTGCCGGTGCGGGGCCGGTGGCAGCGCGCTCGGGCGGCGCATAACGAACCGGCAGTTCGGAGAAGTGTCCGGCCAAAGCGCGCAGATAATCATCGGACAGGTTTTCCATCAGCAGCGACATCGCGCGATGGGTGCGGCGGCCGTCACGGAAATGGCGCATCTGGTTGAACAGATAGCCGGCGGGCTTGCCGGCCAGGCGCGGGTAGTAGGCATCCTTGTCTGCGCGGCCTTCGGCGGTATGGCAGACCACGCAAGGCTTGGCGCGCTCTTCCATCGTGTCGGGGGCCGGTTTGGGGGCGGACGGTGTCGCAGGCGCGGCGGAAACGCTGGCGGCGAACAGC
>CAYSKY010000558.1:0-2862 GCA_964431425.1 uncultured Burkholderiales bacterium | reverse complement strand
ACAGCCGGTTTACGCGCTCACTATTGCTGAGTTTCTACCTGCGTGTTGCCCATGTCCGCCGGGCTGACAGTAGCTCGCATGCCATCGCCCACCCTGTCATCGAACTGCTGGACACCCGCAGCGGCCGAAACCTCTACATCACCATTGGTGCGGCGCAAACGGTACCGCTGGTCAGCCGACCCGAAGATGATTACTTTGCGTTCGATAGCGGAACAGGCAACGTGATCGTCTCCACCAGCTTTCGCAGCAACCCGTCTTTTGGCACGGTCCAGTCGGGCCAGACGTTTTTCTGCGATGCGGACGCGGTCAGCCATTCCTGCAACACCAGTCCAGGCTACTTCGCCATGTTGCTGTCGCCGGCTGACATTGCCGCCGTTGTACGCAAGGCGCGTACGCTGGACCCAACACTGTCGCCTAATATCGCCGACTACGCCATCGACAACTTCAGCTTCAACAACGAGTTACTGAACAACGCGGAGCTTGGCTTGTACCTCGCCGACTATACGTTGCGGATCTACGAAGAGTAACGGGACCCGGGCAAGGGCTTGCACACTGCACAGGCAACCTCCCACGTTGTCCTGCACTATCATGGGCGCTCCCGCGCTGCGGACCCTGACAGGAGCCCTCCCATGAAATTTGTTGCTGCCCTTCTGTTCTGCTGTCTTTCCACGCTCGCCCTGGCGCATCACGGCTGGAGCGAATACGACCAGGAAAAGCCGCTCACCGAAACCGGAACCATCCGGGAATACGGCTATGAAAACCCGCATGGCTTCGTCAAACTCGACGTCAAGGGAAAAATACGGCTGGTGATTCTGGCACCGCCGTCTCGCATGGAAGCCCGCGGCCTGCCGAAGGACGCGCTCAAGGCCGGCAATACCGTGACCGTCGTCGGTTATCAAAACCGGAAGCATGCGGAAGAAATGCGCGCCGAACGCATCACCTTTGAAGGCAAGACAGTCGAACTGCGCTAGAACAGGTCTGTATCCATGTCATTGCCCGTGGTACCGCCGGTGTTCCCGCTGACGGCCCTGATGAAAAATTCGACCTGGCTGTTTCCCGCGGTCGAAACCATTCACATCTGCGGCTTTGTTCTGCTCGCGGGCGCAGCCATTCTATTTGACCTGCGGGTGCTGGGCCTGGCGAAGTCGATTCCAGTTCGCGCCCTTGCGCGTTTCCTGTTGCCGATTTCACTGGGCGCCGTACTGATCGTGTTCCCGGCGGGCGTGCTGCTGTTTGCCTCGCAGCCAACCGAATTGCTCGCCAATCGTGTGTTCACGCTCAAGCTGGGCCTGATCTTTCTGGCCGGCTGCAATGCCATCGCCTTCCATGCCGGGCCGTATGGCAGCGTCGGTGCGTGGGATGTGGACCTGCCGGCCCCGGTATTGGCGCGCCTGCTGGCAGGCCTTTCGATAATGCTGTGGCTGGCAGTGATCACCTGCGGGCGGATGCTGGCTTACGCCTGACCGATTTGGGAAACACAAGCACTGGCGTGCCTCTTCGGGCATTTTCGGCCTGGAAGCCGCGCCTGTGCTGGCGTTTGGCCGTTTCCGGCCGGTTCCCGCCACCTCCTGACACCACGCTGTCAGTAGCCCTCCGCCAGGATGTCATCCGTGCCGCAGCCAATCCAGGCGGGCCAAACAGACATCACGGAGACTTGCATGAGCAACAACGCACCCCAACACGCCATTACCTGGTTTGAACTGCCCTCGGATGATTTTTCGCGGGCGGTCGGCTTTTACAACCGCATCCTCGGCAGCAACCTGAAGGTGGAGAAATTCGGCCCGGCCGGCACCGACATGGCCGTATTTCCGGCCGGCGACAACGGCACCGCCGGTTGCGTGATTCACGACGCGCAATACAAGCCAAACGCCGATGGCGCCGTGGTGTACTTGAATTGCCAGTCGGATCTCGACGCCGTGCTGCAACGCGTGCCTGCAGCGGGGGGCAAAGTCGTGCTCGGCAAGACCGCACTGCCCCCGGGCATGGGCTTCTTCGCGCACATCGCCGACAGCGAGGGCAACCGCGTCGGTTTGCACGGCTTGGCTTAAGATACTTTCACTCAACCGGGGAGGCGATCATGTTGCAGGGACTGCGTACTGTGGGCTATCACGTAAGTGACCTGAAGGCGGCGACCGAGTGGTACACCGCGCTGACCGGGTCGCCCCCCTATTTCAATGAGCCGTTTTACGTCGGCTTCAATGTCGGCGGCTACGAACTGGGACTGCTGCCTGACGGCGAGGGCGTCACCACCTATTGGGGCACGGCGGATATACGTGCCGAACATGCGCGGCTGGTGGCGCTGGGCGCGAAGCCGGTTGAGGAGATAACACATGTGGGCGACGGTATATACGTGGCCAGCCTGCGCGACCCGTTCGGCAACGTGGTCGGCATCATCGAGAACCCGCACTTCCCGGCTGGCAAGGGCGGTTAGCACTATGCGGGTCAAGTCCGAGAAATCCGGTTTGCAGGTGATCCCCGGCGTGGGTCCGTCGATCGCGCAGGATCTGGTCAGCATGGGCATCCACACAGTGGCCGATCTCAAGGGGCAAGACCCGCAGGCGCTGTACGACCGGCTCTGCGAACTCACCCGAACAAAGCAGGACCGGTGTGTGCTCTACACCTTCCGCTGCGCGGTGTATTACGCGTCCAATTCCCGCCACGAACCGGAAAGACTGAAGTGGTGGAACTGGATGGACGATTCGCCCGCCATGCAGAAACGCAAACGCTGAATGCGCCGCGCCGACCGCCTGTTTGAAATCGTCCAGATTCTGCGCGGCCGCCGACTGACCACGGCGCGCTACCTGGCCGAACGCCTGCAGGTGTCGGACCGCACCATCTATCGCGATGTGCAGGACCTGTGCC
>CAYSKY010000557.1:0-2866 GCA_964431425.1 uncultured Burkholderiales bacterium | reverse complement strand
AAATTGCTCGCGGTTGATGTCACTTGCGATGTTGGTAATGTCGGAGTCTTAACCGGCAACGCAGTGGGCGCCTCGCTCTCTCCCAGAACCCAGGCGGCGAGCCCGACCAACACGACGATGGCCAGCATGGCTGGCGCGGTGATCCGTTTTGTTTGCACGCTTTTCCCCTTGCGAAGGCGGGGCGCCAACTTGCGTGGCTGCCGCCGCCAACCATTTTGCGCGTTTTTCGCACGGCGGGGTCGCCAGCCGGGACGGTCAATACACGGACAGGCGTCGCGCCACCAAAATGCAAACTCAAGCACTGGCAGGGCTTTTCGGGCATTTTTGGCCTGCGGGCCGCGCCAATGCTTGAGTTTGGCTGCCGGACCTGCTGACCCACGCCAGCGAGGCGCATACTGGTGCATCCAACCTTTTTTTGGAAACCTCGACGTGCCCCGCCTGTTTTTCGCCTTGTGGCCCACCGATCCAGTGCGTGATGCCATGGCCGCCCATCGCGAAGCGATGTCCCGCGACATGCAGGGTCGCGCGACCCGCCCGGATACGCTGCATTTGACGCTGGTATTTGTAGGCAACGTGCCCGACCTGCGCGTCCCCACTCTGCTGGCCTGCGGCGACCGCGTCCGCGCGCAACGTTTCCAATTGACCATCAACCGCAGCGCCGCCTTCGCGCGGGCGAAAGTGGGATGGTTGGGCTGCACCGATCCGCCGCCGGCGCTGTTCGAACTGCAGACCGCGCTACAGGAACAGGTGGAAGGTGCAGACTTTGCGCTGAACGGCGAAGGCTTTCAGCCGCACGTCACGATGGCGCGCCACTGCGAGCGGCCGGCGGAAGAGGACGTCATTCCCGCAATCCACTGGCAGGTTGAAAGTTTCGTGCTGCTTCAATCCCAGCCCGGCCCCGGCGGGCCGGACTACCGGGTGTTGCGGCATTGGGCGTTGGACGCGTAGCCTCCATACGGCGCGCCGTGGCCTGCGCGTGACAATCGTTTTCAGCGCATGTGGCGTTTTTTTGATAAAAAGCACCTCTCACCCAACGGTCGCAATTGCATTGGGCCGGCGGCCGGCTTCGGCAACACCCCTCTTTCAATCTGACTGGAGTCTTTGCATGCCCGGATTTCCCATTGACATGATTCCACTGGTTCGTTGCACGCACGATGGCGCCGAACTGGAACTGCAGGCCGGCTTCGGGGCCGACAACGGTGGTGCCCGCGTCATGGAAGGCCGGCTGCAGTGCACCTGCTGCCATGCGAAGTTTCATATC
Source organism: uncultured Burkholderiales bacterium (assembly GCA_964431425.1). GTDB lineage: Bacteria > Pseudomonadota > Gammaproteobacteria > Burkholderiales > Usitatibacteraceae > UKL13-2. The sequence continues at coordinate 1,605 of CAYSKY010000557.1, read as the reverse complement.
GAGCGCGGCATACTGAACCTGATCGACCACGGCGCCATGGATGCCGAGAGCCTGCACGAGCAGCAAAGCCGCAATGCGAACGGATTCACGGTCGACGAGTTGAGCACGCCCCTGATGAAGGCGAACAATGAAATGGAAATGCAGTCCACGCTGGATGCATTGCCGAAGGGTGGGGTGAAAACCGTGCTGGAACTCGGTTGTGGCGAGGGCCGCTATACACTGCCACTGTCCGCGCGTGCCGGTCGCATCCTCTCTGTTGATTTTTCCATCGAATTGCTGCGAATCCTGCAGGGCCGTTTGCCCGAAGATGCACGTGTGGCATTGGTGTTGGGAGACATCTCGACACTCAAGGTTGCCAATGCCGAATTTGACCTGGTCTTTTCCACACTGACCTCAAACCTGCCCACGCGCGCCCACCGGGAGTCGCTGTACGCACTGGCCGCAAACGCACTGCAGGAAAGCGGCCGGTTTGTGTTCAGCACACATCACCATGGCATCCGCCAGATGCTGGCCCGCGAGGAAAAATCCGGTCGCTACCGTGAAGGCGGCATTTATCGCTACAACTTCGCTCTGCGCGAATGCCATGAGGAACCGGCGGCACACTTCGGCCGCATCCACGCGCGCCCCATCCAGATCCACCTGCCTTTTGCCCGCACGCTGCGGCTGCCGATCGTGCGGCTGTCCCGCTTCATGGAGCGGGTGCCCGTGCTCAACCTGTTCGGCATGCTGGTGCTTGGCGTTGCTGAACAGCCTCGCCGCGCCGTGCAGCGCGTGGCCCGTACTCGTTTGTATGCGGCGACCGTCTGCTCGCTCTCAGCCTGGCTGACGGAATTTGAAGTGATTTGCGACTTCGTCTAGGCGCTTATTTTTTCGCCGGCGGCTTGAGCCGGTCCAGCCAAGCCTTCCAGTCCACCGGGCCGCTGTCAAAGCGCTTCTGCAGGTTCTTCAGCACATTGGGCCAGGCCTTCGAGAAATAGTCGAAGGCTTTGTCCCATTCACCGCCTTCACCCCAGCCGACGTGATGCATGGTCACATCGGTCAGTGCATCGCCGCGCGAGATGAAGCGCACGATCACAATGCTGCGTTGCTTTCGCGCCTCCGGCAGGGACGGCGGCGCGTTCCAGGTGAAGCTCAGCATCTTCTTTTCCTGGAAACCGATGATGCGCATGTCGTCCGCGCCCTTCTGGCCCGGCTCGGCGTAGGGGTTCATGTAGATCTCGAAGGGACCATCGACGCGCAGTTCCACTTTCGCGTCCGGGGCAAAGAACGACTTGATCCCCTCCGACGTGGTCCACGCTTTCCACACGTCGTCGACGTTGGCCTTGACGGTGATCTTTTCATTGATGGCGCGCTCCTGCGCCTGCGCTGCCGTGGATACCGCCAGAATGACCACCCCCATCATCATGAATTTGAAACCCGTGCCAGTTTTCATTACCACCCTCCTCAATTGAAGCCGATTCCCCGCGCCATCATGACTGCCAGCAGCGGCAGCAACGCGGCGATGTGCAACTCGATCATCACAAAGCGCCTGGCACGCTTTGTTTCATCCGGCGCGATCACCATGTTTCCGCCGTCCCTGACCTGACGCGCCCAGCGCAGGAACAG
>CAYSKY010000556.1:0-2868 GCA_964431425.1 uncultured Burkholderiales bacterium | reverse complement strand
GCTTGAGCTCTTCGAGGTGCGCGCGATAGTTTTTGCCCACGCACAGGAACTTGTCGGCATCCATGATCGGCGGCAGGTGGGTGATGGCCGAAAGCTCCAGCCAGGCCCCTGCGAACCGTTGGCGATCGTCAGTGGCCATGGCAAGCAATGAGCGCAGGGCATTCATGCCGGGCGCCCCGGCCCCCAGCAGCGCCCGCATGCCGCGCGCAACCGTAAGTCCGGCGATGCCGGCGGCGGCCGCCACGTCCAGCACATCGTGGCGGACGCGGACGCCGAGCCTCGGTTGCTGGTTGCCGGTATGAAAGGTGAGGAGTCGCATGAAGGGCCTTTGGGGTCGGGGAATGCCGTTTGCTGCCGCTGCCGGAAATTTTCCGGCCATCAAAGACTATAAGCCAACGCTGCCGCCGGCCCGCCTTGCAACACCTTTGACTGGTTTGCGCGATGTCGATGTTTGCCAGAATGCCAGCGCCGCAGCGCCCCTGCCGGTAACATGGGTGCATGAAACTTTCCGTGCTCGACCAATCCCCCGCCTGCCTCAACCAGAGCCAGCACCTTGCCATCGGCGAAAGCATCGCCCTCGCGCAGCATTGCGAACAACTGGGCTACCACCGCTACTGGGTCTCGGAGCACCACAACAGCGACAGCATCGTCGGCACCGCCCCGGAAATCCTGATGGCCGCGATCGCCGCCACTACGTCGCGCATCCGCGTCGGCAGTGCCGGGGTGATGCTGCCGCATTACTCGGCACTTAAGGTGGCGGAGCAGTTCCGTGTGCTGGAGGCCATCGCATCCGGGCGCATTGACCTCGGTGTAGGACGCGCGCCGGGTTCGGACCGGCGCACCGCGTTCGCACTCAACCCGAACCAGCAGGCGGTGGAGGACTTCCCGCATCAGGTGCAGGACCTGCAGGCCTGGGTGTCCGGGCAGCCGCTGCCGACCGGGCATGCTTTCGCCGACATCAAGGCGCACCCTCTGGGCACCACCAGCCCGCAGGTGTGGATGCTGGGCAGCTCCGACTACGGCGCACAACTGGCGGCCTACCTCGGAATGCCGTATGCCTACGCCTACTTTTTCACTGAGGGCCGCGGAACCGAACAGGCGCTGGAACTGTACCGGCACCTGTACAAACCCAGTGCGCGCCATCCGCAGCCACAGGCCACCATTTGCGTGTGGGCGCTGGCCGCCGATACCGAAGCCGAGGCACGGCACCTGCTGAAAACCCGCGAACACTGGCGCATCGGCTTTGAAAAAGGTCTGCGCACGCCATTGGTCGCGCCGGAAGACGCCGATGCCGCCTGGTCAGACTACGGCCCGGCCGAACGCGCCACCATCGAGTCGCTGCGCGCCAAGGCCATCGTCGGCACCGCAGCCCAAGTGGCCGCGAAGCTGCGGGAACTTGCAGCCACCTTTGCGCTGGATGAAATTGTCATCAACACCTGGACCCACGACCCGCAGGCGCGGCGCCATTCCTGCGCGCTGATCGCCGCGGAATTCGGGCTGACCGTCGCCGCCTAGCTGCAGTCACCCCGATGGGTTCATGGCGACCGGCGTTCAGTGTGCGCGGGCGCACGGAAACCTCGCGCATCGCGCCGCAAGATGCAGATTCCAGCTTTCCAGCTGCCCGGCTCGTTTTCGCTTGGCCGGCCTGGTGGATCGACCGGAGGTGCGGGCAGCTGCCCGCGCCCACATCCAGGAGAAACACCACATGAAGTTCCGCAAAACACTGCTGGCCGCGCTGATGGCGGCCTCACTCGGCGGGCTCGTCCAGTCACCACTGGCGCTGGCCGATGTCGAAATCTACATGGGCAGCGCCCCGCCCGCGCTGCGTTACGAGCGCGTCCCGCCGGCACGCCGCGGCTACCTCTGGTCACCCGGCTACTGGGACAGCAATCGAGGCAAGCACGCATGGCGCAAAGGCCACTGGGAACGCGAGCGCCCGAACCAGATTTATGTGCAGCCGCGCTGGACCGAGCGCAACAACCGCTGGGAACTGGACCGGGGCCGCTGGAATGACCGGGATGGTGACGGCATACCCAACAACCGCGACCGCCAGCCGGACAACCCGAACCGCCGCTAGTCTGTCGCCGCGCCGGGCGGTGGCGCCACAAGCGCCGCCGCCTCGGCCGACGTCATTACCGGATGCACCTCGAATGTAACGAGGTCATCCCAATTTTTCATCCACACCTGCAGCAATGCCGGGTCGTCGGTGGACATGACCTGGTAGCAGGTTGACAGGTCTTCACTGACCCAGCTCGAAAGATAGTTCAGTCCGTCCGGTGCCATGCGACCCTTCTCGCGGAAACGGGCGTACACCGGCTTGGGATCACCATGGCGAAATTTCTCGACCACCATGTAAAGCAAGATCAGCCCCGCTTGCCGGGCGGAGCGCTATCGGCATGGCCGCCGGCCACCTGCCGGTAGAGCGCGAGATATTTCTTCGCACTCTCCTTCCAACCGAACGACTGCTGCATGGCACGCACGACCAGCGCGTTCCAATCGCGCGGCCGCGCATGCAAGATGAACGCGCGGCGCAGTGCCCTTGTGTACGCTTCGACCGTAAACGCGTCGAACACAAAGCCATTGGCGCGCTCTTCAGCCAGGTCTTCCAGCGTGCTGTCCACCACGGTATCTGCCAATCCACCCACGCGGCGCACCAGCGGCAGGCTGCCGTACTTGAGGCCGTACATTTGCGTGAGGCCACAGGGCTCGAAACGTGACGGCACCAGCGTGACATCGCTGCCGGCAAAAATGCGGTGCGCCAGCGCCTCGTCGTAACCCAGCTTGACCGCGATCGACTGCGGATGCTTCGCGGCCGCCTCGCGCAAGGCGGTTTCCTGCGGCGAGCGGTCCTGCGCTTCGACGCGCCCG
>CAYSKY010000555.1:2506-2871 GCA_964431425.1 uncultured Burkholderiales bacterium | reverse complement strand
TGCCCCGGCTGCACGATGTCGTCAGGTTTGGCATTCGGGCGGGTCGCCACGCGGATGGTGTGGGCCCGGTCGGCGGCCGAAATGCCGGTGGAAACACCTTGCGCGGCTTCAATCGCGACCGTGAAGTTGGTGCCGTGAACAGTGCGGTTCTTTTCCGCCATCGGCGTGAGCCGGATTTGCCGCGCGTGCTCGGCCGTCACCGGCATGCAGATCAGTCCGCGGCCATGGGTGGCCAGGAAATTGATCTTTTCTGGCGTGACATGGTCCGCCGCGAAGATCAGGTCGCCCTCGTTCTCGCGGTCTTCGGCGTCCACCAGCACCACGATCTTGCCCTGGCGGATGTCCTCGATGATTTCCTGCGTGGT
>CAYSKY010000555.1:0-2496 GCA_964431425.1 uncultured Burkholderiales bacterium | reverse complement strand
GTTCCACATAGCGGGCCAGCTGATCCACTTCCAGGTTCACCTTCGCCCCTTTGCGCAGGGTGCGGATGGTGGTGACCTGGTGGGTGTGGGGAATGATGTTGATTTCAAAACGCGCCGTACTCTCCGGCGTGTCGGTAACTTTATTGACCGTCAACGATACACCATTGACCGTGATCGATCCCTTGCGAGCCACGAAGCGCGCCAGGTCGCCGGGCGCCTCGATTTCCAGCCGCCAGGATGCGCCCAAGTCTTCCATCGCGGTCACCAGCCCCAGCCCGTCGACGTGGCCACTCACCAGGTGCCCGCCGATGCGGTCGCCGAAGCGCAGGGACTTTTCGAGATTGACTTCCGCGCCCTGCGCGAGGCCAGAGGTCAGCGAAAGTGTCTCGTTGGAAACATCCACCGAAAAGGTTTCCGACGACTTGGCCACCACGGTCAGGCAGATGCCGCCCACCGAGATGGAATCGCCAATGGCCACATTGTGCAGGCCCAGCTTCGGTGCGTTGATGGTCAGGTGGGTGTTGGCGGGCGTCACATCGGCTTTTTCGATGATGCCCGTGGTTTCAATGATCCCGGTAAACATCAGGCCGCTCCTGCCATGTCCGCCGCGACATCGGCGGTGATGCGCAGGTCTGCGCCAATCTGCCGCACATCGGTGATCTTCAATTGTGTGCGCTCATCAAGGCTTTTGAGCTCGGGCAGCGCAAACAGGCCGCGCCCCGTGTCGCCGAAGATGCTCGGTGCGATATAGGCCACGATGCGGTCAACCACGCCGGCGGACAACAGCGACGCGTTGAGCTTGGCGCCGGTTTCCACCATTACGTTGTTGAGGCGCCGGGCGCCCAGTTGCATCATCATTTTCACCAGATCCACCTTGCCTTTCACGGCTTCCACCTCGACATGCATGATCTCGACCCCCAGCGAACGCAGCGCTGCCTCGCGGTCGGCCTTGTGTGCCGCAGTTACCAGCAGCAGGTTGCCGCCGGTCAGCAGCTTGCCGGTGTCGCCGATATCCAGCCGGCTGTCGAGCAAAATGCGTAACGGCTGGCGCTCGCAGGGCACATCCCGCACAGTCAACTCCGGGTCGTCCGCGAACACCGTGCCGATGCCGGTCATCACCGCACAGGCTTCGGCGCGCATGCGGTGCACGTCGCGCCGCGCATCGGCGCCGGTGATCCACTTGGACACACCATTCGCCAGCGCCGTCTTGCCATCCAGCGTGGCGGCGACTTTCAGGGTCACCAGCGGTCGGCCGCGCGACGCGCGTGCCAGAAAGGCCTGCAACTGCTTTTTCGCCTCGGCTTCCATCAGCCCGCACTCGACCCGGATGCCTGCCTTGCGCAAATTGTCGTGACCCGCACCGTTCACGCCGTCAAACGGGTCATGCAGCGCCGACACCACACGCGATACTTTTGCCGCAATCAGCAGGTCCGAGCACGCCGGCCCGCGCGAGGTGGCGTGCAATGCGCACGGCTCCAGCGTGGAATACACCGTCGCACCTTCGGGCGACTCCGTGCACGCCTCCAGCGCCATGGCCTCCGCGTGGGGGCGTCCGCCTTTCTGGGTGTAGCCCTCGCCAATAATGCGGCCGTTCAGGACGATGACCGCCCCGACAAACGGATTGGGCGCGGTGATGCAGCGGCCGTTCTCGGCCAGCCGCAGGGCACGCGCCATCATGGCGTGATCAAAGGCACTGAACATGACAGCTATTTCTTGGTGACTTCGCGAATGGCATCGCGGAATTCCTCGACGTCCGAGAAACTGCGATACACCGAGGCAAAGCGTACGTAGCCCACCTGATCGAGTTGTTTCAATTCTTCCATGACCATTTCGCCAATCTTGCGCGAAGGCAATTCGCGCTTGGCTTCGTTCAATACCGCCTGTTCAATGCGTTCGATGGCTTCCACCATCCGTGCAACTTCCACCGGCCGCTTGTGCAAGGCACGGTGAAAACTGGTTTCAAGCTTTGCCCGACTGAAGTCCTCGCGCTGGCCGTTGGTTTTCAAAATCGACGGCATGCGCAACTCGGCCGTTTATTAGTAGGTTAAGCGCTTGTGGCACACCGTGCATCGCCGCCGCCGCCGCACCGAGTCCCCCTCTTCGCTCACCCGCGAGTCGATCACCTGGGTTTCCTGCGCGCTGCAAAACGGACATTTCATCGTTCAATGCCCGTTGGCGACATCAGGCGGCGTAGACCGGGAAGCGCTGGGTCAGCGCCTTGACCCGTTCCCGGACCGAGGCGATATTGGCCTCGTCGCGCGGGTTGTCCAGTACGTCCGCGATCCGGTTGGCGGTCAGCTTCCTTCCGGCCGTCGGCGTGGGAGCGATCCCCAGGACTGCCAACGCATCCCGGCCGACAAGGTCATCGCCGAACGCGTCCAGCGCGCCGGGGTAGTACTCGCGCAGCAGGGACCGCAGCTGGTTGGCCTGGCGCTGCCGGGACCAGACCAGCGACTGGTGCGCCCGCGCGAGCATCCGCACCTCCTGCCCGATCAC
>CAYSKY010000554.1:0-2880 GCA_964431425.1 uncultured Burkholderiales bacterium | reverse complement strand
GCATCACACCGGGCGGGGCAACGCCGGCTTCGTTCATGGGATATGGCGTGGCCAAGAGCATGTCGCCGCACGGCGCAAATTTCGGCAAGGGCGAGATGGAAGGGGTCGTCGCGCCCGAAACCGCTGCGCACGCCGCCGGCACGTCGGCACTGCTGCCCATGCTCACGCTGGGTATTCCAGGATCACCGACCGCCGCCGTATTGCTGGGTTGGTTGCTTATCTGGGGCCTGCAACCCGGCCCGCTGCTGTTCCAGGAACAGAAGGAATTTGTGTGGGGGCTGATCGCTTCCATGTACCTCGGCAACATTGCCGGGCTGATTGTGGTGCTGACGACAGTGCCGTTCTTTGCCGCGATCCTGCGTATCCCGTTCTCCATCGTTGCGCCCGTTATTCTCGTGATCTGCGCAATTGGTGCATACACGGTTCACAGTTCCATGTTTGACGTCTGGTTGATGGTCGCCTTCGGCATCATCGGCTACGTTTTCAAGAAACTCGACTATCCACTAGCGCCCTTGGTGCTGGCATTGGTACTGGGTGACCGTGCAGAGGATTCCTTCCGGCAGTCCATGCTGGCCTCGCAGGGATCGCTGGGTGTGTTCTTTTCCAATGGCCTGGTCGGTTCCATTACCGTACTGGCGCTGGTGATGTTGTTCTGGGCGCCCATCCGCAGCCTGGTCGCCAAAGTGCGCGGCTGACAAGAAAAAGGAGATTCAAATGCCTGTTATCGCCATGACCCAGGAAATGGCCACACTCGGCAAGGATGTGGCACTGGGCGTCTGTGAGGCGCTGGGCCTCGACCAGGTACGCCACGAGATCGGTGATGTGGTCGCCGGCAAGATGCACGTGAAGAAAAGCCTCATACGCCGCCTGCGCGAGGGCAAGGCCAGCGCGATTGAGCGCTGGGCCGCCGACGAGAAGACCATCTCGATCTTCACCGCCGAGGAGATTTTCGATCTGGCGGTAAAGGGCAACGTGCTGGTTCGCGGCTGGGGCGCCACGCTCTGGCTGCGGCCGGTGGCGCATATTCCCACCATCAAGGTCTGTTCGCCGATGGATGTGCGCGTCAAGCGCCTGATGGCGCGGCTGGAAACCGACGATGCCGACCTGGCGCGCCGCGAGATTCGCACCGACGACCATGCACACCAGGCGCGCATGTCGGAGCATTTCGATGTGGAGTGGGGCAATCCCACACTTTACGACCTGACGCTGAACACCGAGCGCATTCCGCCCTCAACTTGCGTTGACATGATCGTGGCCCTGGCCAAGAGCAAGGAGTTCGCTGAGACGCCGGAATCCCGCCAGCATCTGCTCAACCTGGCGCAGGCGGCGCACGTGCGCGCCGCCATGCGAGCCAACGAGAAAACCGCCGAGGTGGATGTCACGGTGGAGGTGTCGGGTGGCGAGGTCACGCTGTCGGGCATCGTTTCGGACCCGCACGAGCGCGATGAATGCGAGCGGGTCGTCACCGCTGTGCCCGGTGTGACCGCCATGAAGGACCAGTTGAAGGTGATGCGCGGTACCGCCGGCGCCAGGATGTTTCCGGGCGGATTGGCGCGCTAGGGTCTAGCGCGCGAGGATCGCCTGCACCTTGCCCTTTTGCTTGAGTCGGGAAAGTGTTTCCGCGGAAAGGTTGAGATGCGAAGCCAGTTCCTTCATCGGCACACGTTCGTAAAGGTCGGGGTGCTTGCGCAGAAAGCGCTGCACCCGGCCCTGGGCATCCAGCAGGTGGAGGGTGATGGTATGGGCCATGACTTCCGACATGAGATGCATGACCTCATATTCAAAGTCATCCTTCATGGCTGAGTTCTTGTCGAGGAATTCCACCCAGGCTTCCATGGGTAGTTGGGCGACACGTGCCTTGGTGACCGCGCGAATGGCGTACGGGGCCGGCGTGCGCAGGCGCCAGGCGGCATAGCTGGTATCCATGTCGTCCTCCTTGGAAAAGCGCAGGATCATTTCCTTGCCTTCCTGGTTGGAGACGACGCGCTTGAGCACGCCTTCGAGGATGAAGTACTGCGCCATGTCGTGGTCGCCCTGGCCCAGCAGCAGGTCGCCCTTGCGATAGTCGGCGATGACAATGTGCTTTTCAAGATCCAGGAAAGCGCGCGGCTTGAGAGTGCGCAGGATGATGTTTTGCGAGAGTTGGCGGCGGATCAATTCGCGCTGCGGATGGCTGATCAGTAGCGTCATTTCAATGAGCTCCCCGTTGTTTGGGTATTGAAAATGGGTTCGGGAAATTTGTCGATGCATCGCAATTGACAGGCATCAAGGCGTGAATGATTTGGCATTTTCTATCATGCGAAATCGCGAATGGAGGCGGTCGGCAAACTGGGCTTGATTAGCATCAAGGATACCGCAGTGCCGGCACTAATTCACGCGACAGGCATCGCTACCGGAAGCAGCGTAATCCGGGGCAAAAACAGTAAAGCGGTCGCGCGAAGCGCGCGGTCTGGCAGGCAAACAGCGTTGTTCCCGAGACACCACCCTAGACAGCTTGAATTGTCGAACTGAGCGCGAGGCATCCCAGCATGACTACCGAGACACAACCACAAGAGCTGACCGATGGTTTTCACCTGGTCATCGACGCACTGAAGCTGAACGGGATCAACACCATCTACGGTTTGCCCGGAATTCCGATCACCGACCTCACCCGCAAGGCGCAGGCAGAGGGCATACGGGTCATCTCTTTCCGCCATGAGCAGAATGCCGGCAATGCGGCGGCGATCGCCGGGTTTATCAACCAGAAGCCGGGGGTCTGCCTCACCGTGTCCGCGCCGGGCTTTCTCAACGGCTTGACGGCGTTGGCCAATGCCACCACCAATTGTTTTCCGATGATCCTCATCAGTGGCTCCAGCGAGCGCGAGATCGTCGACCTGCAGC
>CAYSKY010000553.1:728-2882 GCA_964431425.1 uncultured Burkholderiales bacterium | reverse complement strand
CCTGCCCCTGTGCCGGCCACACCGACGGTTGCAAAGCCGGTCGCACCGGTATCTGTGGCACCTGCAAAGCCCACTCCCGTTGATGATGACTGGATGGCGGCGCTGGGATCAGGTCCCGCGCTGGCAGCGATGGGCGCCGGATTGCTGGCACTGCTTGCGCTCTTCGGGTGGTCCCGTTCCCGCCGCGTCACACCGTCACGGGCCGACAGGCCTGCAGAGGCTGTCGCCGCACCGGCCGCCAGCCCTGCACCCGCGCAGCCGGTGGAAGACGCCGAATACGAAGCACTGCTGCCGCGCCCCGGCAAGGCGCCCGCCGACCTGCGCAGTTTCCAGTCAACCCAGGAAATGTACGCCGGTAGCAATGGTCCCGTCACCCAGGCGGGCGGGGAGGCGGAGGCCGAACAACAGGCCTTCGATGTCACCGTCAAGCTGGATGGACCGGTGGGTACGGCGGACTCGTCTGCGCGCTTTGATCTGGACGTCGCCCCCGCCACGACGGTGGACTTTCTGGTCGGCGTAGACGACAAGCCCGGTGAAGAACGGGTGCGACGCCTTCAGTACATGTACGAACGGTATCCGGAGCTCATGACCCATACCGTCTCCATCGACGATGCGGATTCGGTCATCAACGCGGCGCGGCTTTACTATGAGGAGGACCAGCGCGACAAGGCGTGTGAACTGCTGACCTTCGGCGTCGAGGAACGCCCCCAGGAGACGCGCTTCTGGCTGGCGCAGTTTGAGATCTTCCGCCTGGAAAACATGGCCGCCGAGTTCACCGACCTGGCGAGCAAGTTCCACGTGTTGTTTGGCCACACCGCGGCATGGCCGAAAGTACGGCACATCGGCCATGAGCTGGATCCCGCCAACACCCTGTTCGCCGCCGCCGGTCGCGAGGCGCTGGCAGGCGAGATGCACTTCGATCCGGTGGCCGAGAACTGGTTGAATGCGCCCATCGACTTCACCTCGGATGCACTGATGTCCGACCTGCGGCTGGCCCTGTTCGATGACCACGGTGTTGACCGCCCCGACTTTGAATCGATCACCGCGCGGCTCGCTGCAGGCGCCGGCCCGACCACCGGGGAGCCGTCATGAGCGGCAATGAATTCAGCGCATTGACCTCGGCCGCGCGTGCCGGGGCGTTGTCGATCCAGCGTCGCGAGCAGCGCGCCAGCATCATCGCCACCTTCAAGGTTCATGCGGATGCCCCGGCGCCGCTGTCGCCGGACAGCATCCGCGAATTGCTGACCTTCGAGAACGGCCTTTACCCCGTCATCCAGGCCGACAAGCGCTGGTTCTTTGCCAATACCGGCAAGACCGAGGCGATTCAGTTCGCGCGCGACCTGAATGTGCTGCACAGCGTTGCCGCCAAGACGCTCGAAGGGCTGGTTGCGCGGCGCGGAGAATGGTCGCATGGCGACCAGGACGCCCTGCTGCAGCAGGTTATCGCTTTCGCGCTTTACCATCATGGCGCGGCGATCAAGTGGTGCTTCTTCCGGCACGAACCGGTGAAACCGACGCTGTGGCCGGATTTGCACGGCCTTTATCGTTTCGCCGATGAACACGGATTTGCCGGCGCCGCGCTGGCCCTGTTCAATGACGAAGCGCAATACCAGACCACCATCCTCTCCCTCTACCTGCGCGCCCTGCTGCTGGAGGTACTCAACACCGGCAGCCTGACCATGCAGCAAATTGAAATCGCCGATGGCTGGCTGGCTGAATGGACGCCGGACTACGGACTGGACCGGCAGTATTCGCCGCGCGCGCACGCGCTGTTCGTCGACCTTGACGCGATGGCCGGGATGCAACTGGTCACCGGCAGCAAGGCGCCGCCGGGCTACCGGTATGTGCGCGTCGAAGGCCTGAAAGAGCAGATGGAGGCGGTGCGCGCCCAACTGCGGACAGGCAACCCGTATCACGGCCGCGGCGTGCCCAATATTTTTGCGATGGAGGAATACGTCGCACTGCTGACCGCCATTGAGCGGCTGTATACGACCCTGTTGCAGGCCAGCGCATCGCGCATCGAAGAGCGCATGCCGGTATCGGGTCTGGTGGCAGAAGTGCATCTGGGGTTTGCCGCGGCACGCACGGCTATCAGCGGCAGCGGCCTGCCGGCGCCGAAAGCGGTTGTGGAACCGGGGGCGCTCAGCCTTGAGG
>CAYSKY010000553.1:0-718 GCA_964431425.1 uncultured Burkholderiales bacterium | reverse complement strand
CGCCAGATCTACAACGAAAACGCCGCCCGACTCATCCCCGGCGTCCGCCAGCGCGACTGAGGCGAAGCACTGGAAAGTACACGACATGAGTTCCAAGGGAATGGGCCTGATGATCGACCGCGCCAGTGGCGAACGCATCGGCGTCGGCCAGCTACTGGCGATCCGGCCCCAGGGATTCCGTTCATTCCTGCTCGGCGTCATCGTACGCAAACTCACGCAGCGCACCGTCGGTGAGACGCTGCTCGGCGTTGAAATTCTGTCGTATCGCCCGCTTCCCGTGGTGTTGGCGCGCTACAACCACTCCCGCGATGAAGAACCGGATCCGGCCAGCCCGCCGGTGGAAGCGCTGTATCTGCCGGGACGCGATCAGTACGGCAAGTCAGACATCCTGGTGCTGCCAGCCGGCGACTTCGGGCTGAAGAATGTTTTCAGCCTTCCAACCCGGCTGGTGCAGTTTCGCGTGCGCATCAATCGTGTGCTGCGAAAAGGCTCCGACTGGAGCGGCCTGCGCTTCGAGGTGATCGGCAAACAGTCTTGACGCCTTAACGCGGCCGGCCCCTGGCGCGTTGCCGGCGTGCCTCCTTGGGGTCCGCCAGTAACGGCCTGAGAATTTCAACCCGATCGCCTTCGCGCAGTTCGTAGTCCGGTGCCGGACGCTGGCCCCACACGGTGATGGCGGCGGCCTTATCCACCGGTGGCAGCCGGCTCAGCAGTGAGG
>CAYSKY010000552.1:0-2897 GCA_964431425.1 uncultured Burkholderiales bacterium | reverse complement strand
ATCACGCCCCCAGACCATCGCGGGTCCGCGGTCGTGGGCATCGTTGTAGCGCTGCGTGGCGTTCCACACGCACTGGTTGTACAGCAGCGGATAAACGTTGTGCAGGCGACGGCCGCTGTCGCCGTTGGCAGCCATCATGTCGTCCTCCACCTGCTCACCGAAGTCGGTCTTGATGACATCGACGCCATCATCAAACAGCTTGTTGTGGCTGTCGGCCCAGAACTGCGCGGCCTGCGGATGGGTGAAGTCCAGCACGCCGGAGGGCGGCAGCGGCGTCAGCACCTTGCCGAACGGATCGTCGGACGGGTCCTTTACCCAATCGAACACGTACGCCGAGCCGTCTGATTTTTTCAGCAGCCAGCCCTTGGCATCGAGTTCAGCAAACAGCGGATTGTGGACGGACACATACGGGTATTCCCAGGCACAGACCTTGAGATCGTAGGCACGCAATGCGGCAAGCGATTTCTTCGGATCGTCAAAGCGAGTCTTGTCCCACTCGAAGGCAAAGCGGGTCCGCACTTCCCAGGCGGCGCGACCGTCGAGCGTGATGACGTCGCAGGGGATCTGCCGCCGGCGCAACTCGGCGGCGGTATCGATGGCCTCCTGCGGCACCTTGTAGTAGGCGCGCGACAGCCACATGCCGAAGCTCCACAGCGGCGGTACCGGCGCGCGGCCGGTCAGGGCGGTGTACTGGTCGAGGATGGCGGCGGGCGCGCCGCTGAACAGGAACAGGTCCAGCGCCTCGTCTTCCACTTCCGCCACATAGGTGCGGTGCGACCACTGAGGAAAGCCCACGCCATGCCGCACCACACCGGGCGTGTGGGCCAGTAGTCCCCAGCCGTCCGGGCTCCAGCAGAACGGGATGTTCTTGTACGACAGTTCGGTGTTGACGCCCAATGCATCCTCGGTTCGGCCACGCACCAGCTGGCCGCGCTTGTTGAGCGGGCCGAATTTCTCGCCGAAACCATAGACAGCCGTATCGCTTTGCAACGCCAGTGACACGCACCAACGCTTCTGCCCGTCGGCATTGTCCTGCAACCCGAAGGCCGGCAGGCGTGAACGGCCACGAAAGTGCTGGTCGGTGATGGAGCTGAGCGTCGTGGCGCCGCCGTGGGCCAGGCGCAAACGCAGCGGTGCGGTGTCGATGGTCAGGGTGACGTCGCCGCTGGTGATGCACCAGCCGCCACCGTCCGCGGCAGCCACCGCGAGCGTGCCAACCGCATCCGGTTGCACCAGCAGACCATAGTCCGGGCGTTGTGATTCACCCAGAGTCAGGCGCAACGTGCCAGGGCCGTGCGCGCGGATTACCAGCGCGACGCCGTCGACGCTGAAGCGCGCCATCTGTGCATCCGACCCGGTCAGGGTGACCGCGCTAAGGCGCGTGAAGCTGCTTTGCTGAAACGATTCTGCGGACACGTTGTTGCTCCATTGCACTCGCCGGATCACCAGACGGATACCCGGCACAACTAATCAAAAGTCCAGCACTGGCGCGGTCCCCAGGCCAAAAATGCCTCAAACGCCGCGCCAGTGCTGGAGTTTGGCACCTTAACCCTTCAAGCCTCCCGAGGTCAGGCCACTGACCACCCGCTCCTGGAAAATCAGGATCACCGTCACCACCGGCACCAGCGCGATCACCAGCGCGGCTGAAATGGTTGGCCACGGAAACGCAAACTCCCCCTGGTACATCTGGATGCCCACCGGCAGCGTGCGATACGCGACCGCCGCGTTCATCGACATCGACAGCAGGAACTCATCCCAGGAATTGACGAACGCCAAGATGCCGGCGGTGAACACGCCGGGCGCCGCCAGCGGCACCACCACGCGCCACAGCGCACCGATGCGGGTGCAGCCGTCGATCATGGCGGCGTTCTCGATGTCGCGCGGGATGTCCTGGAAAAAACTCACCAGCACCAGCGTACAGATGGGCAGGTTGAGTACTGTGTAGGGCAGGATGAGTGCAATGTAACTGTTGAGCAGGTTCAGGCCGCGCATGATTTCGAACAGCGGCACCATCAGCGTCACCAGCGGGAACATCGACACGGCGATGATGGTGGTGAGGATCAGGTTGCGGCGCTTCAGGTTCAACCGCGCGATGGCATAGGCGGCCATGGCGCTGATGGTAAGCGACAGCATCATCGAACCGATGGCGACGATGGCGCTGTTCATCAGGTAGCTGGCCAGCGGCTGGTCGCGGAAGGCGGCGATGTAATTGGCCAGCACCGGATTGTGCGGAATGTAGGTGATGGGTTTGGCGGTCAGCTCGACCTCGTTCTTCAGCGACGTGAAGAAGATCCACACCGCCGGAAAGAAGCCGTTGAGCAGCACAATCGCGGCGGCAAACCAACGGAGACGCCGCGCTGTGAAGAGGTTGTTCATTCCGGCACTCAATCCTTATCTCCCCGAACGTAGCGCAGGTATACGAACGTGGTCGCCATCGACAGCATGAACATGAACACCGCCAGCGCTGATCCGTAGCCCAGATCCAGGTAGTCGACCGTATTGAGCTGGATGTACATCGCCAGCGTCTGTGCTTCCTCACCGGGCCCCGGCATGCTGAAGGGGATGTCGAAGGACTGGATGGCGGTCAAAGTGCGAAAGATCAGCGCCACCAGCATGGACGGCACCAGCAGCGGCAGCGTGATCTCGCGAAACTGCGTCCACTTCGAAGCGCCGTCGACTTCGGCCGCTTCATACAGCGACGCAGGAATGGTCTGCAGTCCGGCCAGCAGGATCAGCGCCATGAACGAAGACGTCTTCCAGATGGTGGCGATGCAGATGGCCATCATGGTCAGCGCGGGCGAGTTGAACCAGATCTTCGGCTCGCCGCCAAGGCGCCGCAGGATGTCGTTGACGATGCCGTACTCGCTGTGAAAGAACCACGCGAAGATCAGTCCGAC
>CAYSKY010000551.1:0-2898 GCA_964431425.1 uncultured Burkholderiales bacterium | reverse complement strand
TACATGACGGTGCCATATATTTGATTGCAGGTCCCGCCTTCGCTACGATGACACTATTGAACAGGCGGGGTGGTTTCTATGGTGGGTATCGGATTTGGACGGGCAGTGCTGGCGGGTGTGCTGTTTTCGATGGCGGGAGCAGTCTGCGCGCAGTCGAAAGCGACCTCCGCAAGAGACGAGTTCTACTGGCTCAATGAATTCAACAAGGCTGCGGCGGTGATGACCACCGAGCAGGGCATCATTCCGGCGACCATGGCGGGGCCGCTGGCGCGCGGGGTTGCCAAGGTGATTGAAGAAGGCGAGAAGCCCGGCGCAAAGCGGCCGAAAGACTACCTTCAGTACGAGCCGCTGGTGGTGGCCCACGCCGGGCCGGACGCCTCGCGCCTTCACTCGGGTCGCAGCCGGCAGGACATTCTGGCCACGACGCGGCGTGTGATGCTGCGCGACCGCGTGCTGGAACTCATCGACGGCCTCGACCAGGTGCGCGACAAGATGCAGGCCCTGGCGGCACAGCACGTCGGTACCATCGTGCCGGCCTACACCAACGGGGTGCAGGCCCAGCCCACCACATATGCGCATTACCTCGGTGGATTCACCTCCGTCTGGGAACGCGACGCGCAGCGCTTGCGCGAAGCCTATGCCCGCCTCAACCTGAGCCCGCTCGGCTCGGCAGCACTGGGCACGTCCAGTTTTCCGGTCGATCGCAAGCGTCTGGCCGACCTGCTGGGCTTTGCCGGCGTGGCCGAGAACTCCTACGACGCCAACCAGCTGTCCACGATGGACGTGGGCGTGGAACTGGATGCCGTCGCCGCCAACATTGCTCTCACGGTGGGGATGTTCGTGCAGGACGTTCACACCCAGTACCACCAGACCGAGCCCTGGCTGATGCTGCAGGAGGGCGCGCTGACGGGAACCAGCAGCATCATGCCGCAGAAGCGCAATCCCAATGCCCTGAACCAGGTGCGGCTGCAGGCCAGCACGGTGGTGGGCGGCGCCACCATGTTCCTGTTCCAGGCGCACAACGTCACGCCGGGACTGCCCGATTACAAGCGCGAGCAGTCGCAAAAAACCATCGACGACGCGACCCAGCTCATGCGCCAGCTCCGGCAATTGCTCGACGGCCTGGTGGTCAACCCGGCGCGCGCCCTGGCGGAGGTGGATGCCGAGTACTCCACCACCACCGAACTGGCCGACGTGTTGCAACGCGAAGCCGATGTTCCCTTCCGCGCCGGTCATCATTTCGCCTCCGAGCTGGTCACCTTCGGCCGCGCCAACAAGCTCAAGCCGTCGCAGATTGCCTATGCCGACGCGAAACGCATCTACGCTGATTCCATCCGCCACTTCAACCTGGCTGGCAAGGGCGAGCTGCCGCTGACCGAAGCGCGTTTTCGCGAATCTCTTTCCGCGCAGGGCATGATTGCCGCCAGCAAGGGTATTGGCGGGCCGCAGGAAGCGGAGGTACGCCGGCTGCAGGTGCAAAGCCGTGAACGCCTGGCCAAGGACAACGCCTGGCTCAAGGACGCACGCCAGCGGCTTGGCGACGCGCAGGCCAGACTCAACACCGCATTTGCAAAACTCGCCGAGGCCAAATAGGCCGGCATGAATTTGATGTCACCAACTATAAACACCACTCGCTCAACCGGAACAGAAAGGCACTTTCCCATGGCACGTTTCCACCGCACTTCTCCCGTACGTCCTTCGCTGGCCTTGGTCACCCTCGCCATGCTCGCCGCGGTGCCCGGCCTGGCCCGTGCGGATGAGAATGGGCCGGTAACGCTCTACGGCACGCTTTACATCGACTTTGAAACGGTGCGCGGCACCGGCAGTACGATCGCGGCCAACGACCTGCCCAGCCGCAATCGCGTCAGCAGCAATTCGTCCAACTTCGGATTCCGCGCCACAGAAAAACTGGGAGGCGGCAACGAAGCCTGGTTCCAGCTCGAGATGGGATCGGTTGCCATTGACGTGGGTGGTGGTGCGCTTGCAGGGCGCAACAGCGCGGTCGGCTTCCGCGGCCCGCTGGGTACCGTGCTGCTGGGACAGTGGGACACGCCGTACAAGAATGCCACTTCAAATCTGGACCCGTTCGGCAACACCAGCATTTCCGGTTACACCAACATCATGGCTGGCGGCACGACCTCGACGGCGGCCAATGCGGCAACCCGACAGGGCTTCGACCGCCGACAGCGCAATGTGGTGCAGTATTGGGCGCCGGAATTCAACGGCTTTGGCGCGCGCTTGTCGTATTCTGCCAATGAAGAAAAAAATAGCTGCGGCACTGTGACTTGCAACCCCAGCCAGATTTCCGGATCCGTCTCGTATCGCAAGGGAGAACTGACGGTGGCAACGGCCTATGAGCGCCACAGCCAGTACGCCAACACGGCGACCTCGTTCACCAAGGACACCGGTGTGAAGCTGGGCGCTCGCTACGTGTTTGGTGGCAAGCATGGCGTCAGCGCCGTGATGGAACGCCTGACCTTTGAAGGCAATCTGGGGGCGACCGGTTTACCCAAGACCTTCACGGTTGGCACCGCCACCAAGGCCAAGCTGGATTCGATCTTTGTGGGCTACAAGGGTGACTTCGGGGCGCACAACCTGCGCGCCGGCTATGCGCAGAACCGCGAGATCAAACTCAATACCGGCACGGCCGCCAACACCAAATCCAACTACTGGGCATTGGGTTACGGCTACGACTTCTCCAAGCGCACCGAAGTCGTGGCCTTTTACACAGCCATAAACAACGCATCCGCCTCGCGCAGCGACTTTGCTGTGAACGGCCTGCTGGGTAACAACAACAATGGCGCCGACCCGCGGGGCCTCGCGATCGGCATCCGTCACAAGTTCTGAAAGCCCGTACCCCGGTTTCATCGGGGTTCAAATGTAAAACCCCAGCATTGG
>CAYSKY010000550.1:622-2903 GCA_964431425.1 uncultured Burkholderiales bacterium | reverse complement strand
CCCGGTGCCAGGTCGCGCGCCAAGAACGGGGAACTTGCCTTCGGCACCATCGACAGCTGGCTCATCTGGAAGCTGACCGGAGGCAAAGTCCATGCCACGGACGTATCCAATGCGTCGCGCACCATGCTGTGCAATATCCACAGCCTCGAATGGGATGAAGAACTGCTACGCCTGATGGACATTCCTGCGGCAGTGTTGCCGAAAATTGTCAGTTCCAGCGAAGTCATCGGCGAAACAGCGTGCGATGAACTGCCCGCCGGCATTCCAATTGCCGGCGTGGCTGGTGATCAGCAGGCGGCCCTGTTCGGTCAGGCCTGCCACCGCGCAGGAATGGCAAAGAATACTTATGGCACTGGTTGCTTCATGTTGATGAATACCGGTGAGCGCGCCGTCGCCTCCCAGCACCGCCTCATCACCACGGTCGCCTGGCGGCTGGGCGGCCGCCTGCAAAGCCAGACCCATTACGCGCTGGAAGGTAGTGTTTTCATTGGCGGCGCCGCGGTGCAGTGGCTGCGCGACGGACTCGGCATCATCAACAACTCGGCAGACGTCGAAGCGCTGGCCGCATCCGTGCCGGATACCGGCGGCGTTTACATGGTGCCCGCCTTTGCCGGCCTCGGCGCCCCGCACTGGGACCAGGCGGCGCGTGGCGCGCTGGTCGGAATCACCCGGGGAACGACGCGGGCACACATCGCCCGCGCCGCGCTCGAGGCTATCGCTTTCCAGAGTGCCGAGCTGGCGCGCGCCATGCGCGATGATGCCGGCATCTCGTTGGCCGAACTACGCGTCGATGGCGGCGCCACGGTGAACAATCTCCTCATGCAGTTTCAGGCCGATATCACGGGTGTAAATGTAGTGCGCCCTAAAATTACCGAGACCACCGCGCTTGGAGCGGGGTTTCTCGCCGGCCTCGCGGTGGGCATATGGCGGTCTCCGGATGAGATTGCCGCACTGTGGCGCCGGGACCGCACCTTCGAACCGGCGATGCCGGCAGAGATGGCTGCCGGGAGAATGGCCGGTTGGTCGCAGGCGGTAAACCGGGTCAAGAGCCAGCCAGGGTAGCCGGCGGGGCTCTGCGCAGATGCGGGCCCGGCCGCGTCTGCGCAACCTGATATCGCATAAACCTCGGGTCTGGCGCCGCCCTCTACGCCGAACCCAGGCCTCGCGCGCCCTGCTGAAACGGGGCCAGCGAGCGTATTGACAGTGGCGGTTATTGCTTGTAACTTACCGACTGGTCAGTTATATTCAATTTCACGCTGCCCTCTGCGGATCAATGTGCCATGAACGCCAACTTCCCCCGTAATTTCAGCTACTTGATCGCCACCGGCGCCCTCTGTGCCAGCATGGCCGGATGCCATCGGGCGGAAAAAGCACCCGAGCCTGTTCGCCCCGCACTTGCTTACAAGGTCGGCACAAACGCGGGGATGGATTCGGATGTCTATCCGGGCGAAATACGCGCCCGCCACGAAGCCGACCACGCGTTCCGAATCGGCGGAAAAATGGTCTCGCGTCTCGTCGAGCAAGGTACGGTGGTGAAACAGGGCCAGCCGCTGGCACGTCTGGATCCGCAGGACGTCAAGCTGGCCGCCGATGCGGCTACCGCCAACGTCAATGCCGCAGCCACCGAGGCCACTTTCGCGGACGCCGAGTACCAGCGGTACCGTGACCTTTTCTCCAAAGGGTTCGTCAGCCAGTCCGCGCTGGACCAGAAACTGAACGTCGCCAATGCTGCCAAGGCCAGGCTGGAATCCGCCCGCGCCCAGGCGAGCGTATCGTTCAATCAGGCCGCCTACTCAACGCTGGTCGCCGAACAGGATGGCGTGGTCACCCAGGTCATCGCCGAATCCGGCCAGGTGGTCGCGCAGGGGCAACCGGTCTTGCGGATCGCGAACCCTGCCGAGAAAGAGCTTTCAATCAGTGTCCCCGAAGGAAAGATCGCCGAATTTCGCAATATCGGCGCAAAAGGCGCGACACCAAAACAACTTCGGGTGGCGACTTGGTCACAACCCGGCAAATATTACCTGGCGCGGGTCCGTGAAGTCGGCGCCGCCGCCGACGCCGTCACCCGCACCTACCCGGTACGCATCACTCTCACCGACGCCGACGAAGGCGTACAACTGGGCATGAGCGCCTACGCTGTTTTTCTTGGCGCCAACGAATCGGGCGTCATGTCCGTCCCGCTGTCCGCCATCCTGGTCAAAGGTGATGCCGCCGGTGTATGGAAAATCGCCGACGATGGCAAGGTCAGCCTGAAACCCGTCACGGTGGTGCAGTACAAGGA
>CAYSKY010000550.1:0-612 GCA_964431425.1 uncultured Burkholderiales bacterium | reverse complement strand
GATCAATGGTGGTGTCAGTGTTGGCGAAACCATCGTCGCAGCGGGCGTACACAAGCTGCGCGAAGGTGATGTGGTCAGGCCGGTTTTGGACCCACTGGTGACCGGGGCCGGCAAGGTGGCAGAAGCGCCCACAGAACCGTTGCAGGCGGCACCTAAAGTGGCACGCAACATATTTGGTCTTTGAAGCGGTCGCCACGGATGAAGAACTTCAACCTCTCCGAATGGGCGCTCAAGCACCAGCCGCTGGTGTTGTACATGATCATCGTGATGGGTGTGATGGGGCTGTTTTCCTACGGACGCCTCGGTCAGTCGGAAGACCCGCCCTTCACGTTCAAGTTCATGACCATCCGCACCATCTGGCCGGGTGCCTCGCCGGCCGAGGTGGACCTGCAATTGACGGAAAAACTCGAACGCAAGTTGCAGGAAGTCCCCAACGTGAATTTCCTGCGCAGCTACTCGCGGCCGGGCGAATCACTGATTTTCTTTGCCATCAACGATGCCGCGCCGGCCTCGATCGTGCCCGAGACCCAGTATCAGGTGCGCAAGCGTCTCGGCGACATCCGTCAGACGCTGCCGCAGATCAGCGGTCAGCGCCTCACGGCGCAGCTCGAC
>CAYSKY010000549.1:0-2907 GCA_964431425.1 uncultured Burkholderiales bacterium | reverse complement strand
CGCCGCGCGGTGGAGGGGCTGGCCGTGGCTGCCGACGAAATGCTGGTGGATGGGTTGCACTTGCCGGCGACCGGCCTGCCCGGGAGAGCGATTGTCGAGGGGGATCGGCTGATTCCGGAGATTTCGGCCGCCTCCATCCTGGCCAAGACAGCGAGAGATCGGGACATGCGCGAATGGGATGAACAGTTCCCCGAATATGGCTTTGCCGCGCACAAGGGGTATGGGACGCGCGCCCACATGGCTGCGTTGAGCCGGTTCGGGCCCTGCAAGATTCATCGCATGAGTTTCGCACCGGTGCGGGCCGCCGCGAATCAACAGCGACTGTTTTCAAACTAGCATGCGGTCGCGCAAGTTCGAAACTCCAGCATTGGCGGGCCTTTCAGGGCAGAAACGGCCTGCAAGGCCCGCCAATGCTGGAGTTTTGGCAAGCTTGGGCGCGCTTTCATGATTTCAAGGATTTTGCGTTCGCGCGACAATGCGCTGGTCAAGCAATTGGTTGCACTGGCGCATTCCGCGCGCGACCGCAAGAAAGCCGGGCTGACTGTGCTCGATGGCATCCACCTGATCCAGGCCTATGCGGATGCCCTGGGCCCGCCGCAGCAGATAGCGGTTGCGGAAAGTGCCATCGCCCGAACGGAGGTCGTCTCACTGCTGGCGCAGTGCGAAGGTTCGGATGTCGTGGTACTTGCCGATCCGTTGATGGCGCAGATATCCAGTCTGGAATCTCCGGCCTTTGTGGTGGCGACCATCCGCACGCCGGATGTGCACCCCCTGCCGACGGAGACCACCATGCTGCTGCTGGAGGACCTCCAGGATCCAGGGAACGTCGGCTCGCTGCTGCGTTCCGCTGCCGCCGCCGGTATTCGTGAAGTCGTTACCTCGCGCGCCACGGCATTCGCATGGTCGCCCAAGGTACTGCGGGCCGCACAAGGCGCGCATTTCGCGCTCAACATTTCAGAAGGCCGCGACCTCGCGACTGTGATTGCGGACTACACCGGTACCTCCATCGCACTGGTGGTTGACCCCGATCCACCATGTTCCCTCTACGATTGTGACCTCAAGCAACCGGTAGCCTTCGTCATCGGCAATGAAGGTGCCGGACTCTCTGCGGAGCTCCGGCAGGCCTGCAGAGTGCGCGCCACCATACCGATGCCGGGACGAACCGAGTCACTCAATGCCGCTGCCGCCGGCGCCGTTTGCCTGTTTGAGATGGTGCGGCAGCGTTCCCAACGCGTACGACCGCGAGGCTGAAATGCAGGATAACAACCCCATCGCGGGCCAGCCCCCCGAACGCAATTACCGCTACTACGAATTCGTGATGGTGGCGTTCGTCGTCATCCTCATTTGCTCCAATCTGATCGGCCCTGCGAAGATTGCCCAACTGGATGCGCCGCTGCTCGGCACACTGACCTTTGGCGCCGGCGTGCTGTTCTTTCCGATTTCCTATGTTTTCGGTGACGTGCTCACGGAGGTCTATGGGTACGCTCGTTCGAGGCGCGTGATCTGGGCCGGTTTTGCCGGCCTGGCCTTCGCCTCGATCATGGCCTATGTGGTTGTCGCCCTGCCGCCCGCGCCGTTCTGGAACAACCAGGCCGCCTACGAAACCGCCTTCGGTTCGACCTGGCGGATCGCGCTGGCCTCACTCATTGCGTTTTCCTGCGGTGAGTTCGTCAACTCGTTTGTGCTCGCCAAGATGAAACTCATGACGCAAGGCCGCTGGCTGTGGACCCGCACCATCGGTTCCACCATATTCGGCGAAGGCGTCGATTCACTGCTGTTTTACCCGCTTGCGTTCTGGGGCACCGGCATCATCCCGGACGACAAGCTGCCGACAGTTATGCTCGCACAGTTCGTTACCAAGGTCGGTGTTGAGGTACTTTTCACCCCGTTCACCTATCAGATAGTGGGTTGGCTCAAGCGGGCGGAAGGTGTGGACTACTTCGACCGCGATACCAATTTCACACCGTTTTCGCTGAAGGCCTAGGCGCCTCCGCCGGTCTTGGGCGGTTCAAGCGTTTGCAGCTACGCAAGTTGCGGCATCGGCCCCGCGCAATTCCAGCAAATCTCAAAACCCGCGGGATTGCTTTCGCCGCATTTGAGGCAATTGCTTGCCGAGCCGCTCCCGCTCCCGCGGCCGGCCTCGTATTCTGCGATCACGGCGAGTGCGTGCTGCTCCTGATGCAGTTGGGCGATCCAGATCTGCGGGCACGCGGCTGAGGCGGGAATATCACCCAGCGCCGCCATGGCATGCTGGTTAAAGATGTGAACCGGCACGCCCGCCTGCACCAGCAGATCCCGCACGAGGTAGGCCTCGGCCAGATTGCCTGCGGTGAAGATGCGCTTCATGCGGCCATCATCGCATGGGCGCCGGCAAAGAAAAAGGCCGCGGCAGTTGCCCGCCGCGGCCCCTGCTGAGTGGCGATGATCAGAAGTCGATCGACACTGCCGCGGTCACGCCGTCCTGCTTCACGTTCTGTTTGCTGGAGATACCGGTGTACACCACCGACAACCCGACCTTGTCGGCCAATTTGCCGCGGATGCCGGCGGTTACCGTGGTCCAGCTGCCGTCACCCCGGTAGGCGGGAATGTCGTAGGTATTGCCGGATGTCACGGAGACCGGGTTTGCGGACACAAAACGTTCGTCGTTGTCGTTGTCGTTGTCGGCGCTGATGCGCAGGAACGGGGTCCAGTTGCCCAGCTTCATGGAGGCGCGGACGCCCACGCTGTTGACACGGGAACTGCGGGACTGGTCAAAGATGTTCAGGTTGGCCGAGCCGGCACCGGATTCCGTGAACTTGTTCACCTTGATGTCCTGAAGCGTCATGCCCACGAACGGGCCGACATCCAGGTTGCCGAGGCTGAAGTCGTAACCGGCCATTACGCTGGCGGATCCGTTCGAACCTTTGG
>CAYSKY010000548.1:0-2912 GCA_964431425.1 uncultured Burkholderiales bacterium | reverse complement strand
CCTTGAACTCATAGTGCAGGTGCGGTCCCGTGGCCCATCCCGTTGCGCCTACAAAACCAATGATTTGTCCCTGGCTTACCCGGGTACCGCGGCGGACAGTGGCGGCAAATCCGGACAGGTGGCCGTACAAAGTGGTGATTCCACCCATATGGCGGATCTCGATCATGTTGCCGTAGCCTCCCCTGCTGCCGGCGAAGTCAACAATGCCATCGGCCGTTGCCCAGATCGGGGTGCCTTTGGGGGCGGCAAAATCCACACCCGTATGCTGACGCCAGTTTTTGAGCAGCGGGTGCATCCGGCCGCCAAAGCCGGAAGAAACGCGCGAGAAAGCCAGAGCTGAACGCAGAAAGGATTTTGCCCGGTTCTGGCCCTCGGCGGAGTAGTAACCGTCTGCCCCATCTGAATCGGTGAACAGATAGGCTTCGAAGGTCTTGCCGGCATTGGTGAATTCAGCAGAAAGCACGCGACCGGGCCGCAAGTAAGCACCATCCTGGTAAAGCATCTCGTAAACGACGCTGAAGCGATCGCCTTTTCGCAGGTCAACGTGGAAGTCGATATCGGTGGAGAAAATGCGGGCTATCTGTGTTGCGATGACGTCCGGGATCCCGGCGCCATCGGTGGCGGCATACAAAGAGGTCTTGATCGTGCCGGACTTGTAAACCGGCTGCGCCTGCGCCTGCACCGTGGGCTCCTCAGCCACAAAGCTGTCGCCCTTGCGGGTCACGAGCAGGTAACGGTCCGGGCTGTGCAGGTAGCTGAATGACAGCAGTTCGCGTTCGCTGTTTACGATGGCTTGCACGGTACGTCCGGGGCGCAACTGGAAAATGCTGCGCGCGGATTTGTCGGTGCGCAGGAAATCAAAGGCAGCCTGATCTTCCACGCCGAGTCGTTTGAGCAATTCCGCGACCGTATCGCCGCGCTGGATGCGATCGCTGCTGCGAAATTCTGCCGGGTCAGCAGCATCGGGCTGGCTTTGCCCGGCTAACCCGTGGACGGTCAACTCCTGCACAATCTCACGACGTTCCAAATTCTCCAATTGGGTGTCTGAGGCGACGCCGAAGGCGGTCAACAAGCCGAATACCGGCAGTGCAAACAGCACCATGACCGCGATGGCGAGACGCTGCACCGCGGTGCCGCGTAAAGCCGTCGATAGGCCCTTGAGCTGCTTTTGCGCTACCATTTTGAATTGCCCGATTGGCATGCTGTACTGAAATTCCTATCGACGTTCGTGGTGCAAGGCGTTGAAGAATAACAGAAATTGTTTTGCCTCGTCATCCACTTGTCACGCCGAAGTCCAAAATGAACACTCCTGAAGAAATCGAAGGCGCCCTGTCAGTCATTCGTCGCGGGGTAGACGAACTGATTGTCGAGTCCGAATTGCGGAAGAAGCTTGAAAGCGGCCGCAAGCTTCGCATCAAACTCGGGTTGGATCCAACCGCCCCGGATCTCCACCTCGGACACACGGTGGTGCTGAACAAGATGCGCCAGTTCCAGGATTTGGGCCACACCGTCATTTTCCTGATCGGCGACTTCACCGCGTCCATTGGTGATCCGAGCGGCCGCAACGCGACCCGCCCACCCTTGACACGCGAACAGATCGAGGAAAACGCCAAAACCTACTTTGCGCAGGCCAGCATGGTGCTGGACGCGGAAAAGACCGAAATCCGCTACAACTCAGAATGGTGCGACCCGCTTGGCGCCCGTGGAATGATCCAGCTGGCCTCGCGCTGGACTGTGGCGAGAATGCTCGAACGCGACGACTTCACTAAGCGCTTCCAGTCGGGTGTGCCTATTTCGGTGCACGAATTCCTGTACCCGCTGATGCAGGGGTATGACTCTGTGGCGCTCAAGTCGGATGTCGAGTTGGGCGGCACAGACCAGAAATTCAATCTATTGGTCGGCCGGGAATTGCAAAAACAGTATGGGCAGGAGCCGCAGTGCATCTTGACCATGCCGCTGCTTGAAGGCCTGGATGGCGTGGAGAAAATGTCCAAGTCGAAGGGCAATTACGTAAGCATTACCGACGCGCCTGGTGACATGTTTGGCAAGCTGATGTCGATTTCTGACGAACTGATGTGGAAATTCATTGAGTTGCTTTCATTCCAACCGGTATCGGCGGTGGCCGGGTGGCGGGCCGCCGTGTCCGGAGGAAAAAATCCGCGCGATATCAAAGTGGCATTCGCGCAGGAGATGGTCACGCGCTTTCACTCCGCAGCAGCGGCGCAGGCAGCCCTGGAGGATTTCGAAAATCGCCACCGAGGCGGCATCCCTGACGAAATGCCTGAAGTTCAGCTTCAATCGGCCGACAATAGTGGATTGGGAATCACCAACCTCATCAGGCTGGCTGGCCTTACCGCCAGTAATGCGGAGGCGGTGCGCATGATCGAGCAGGGGGGTGTAAAGCTTGACGGCGCGAAAGTCAGCGACCGCTCGCTTCAGATTGCAAAGGGCAGCAATGTAGTCGTTCAGGTTGGCAAGCGGAAATTTGCGCGCGTGACGGTGGTTTAGAAGGGTCCTTGTTCAAGTTTTTTCGAAAAAGGGGTTGACCGGGGTTTTGGAAGGCGGCATAATGTGAATCCTTCGCAAAACGCACCGCACAAAGCAGCAGCGGTCCGAAATTAGCGAATTGTTCTTTAAAAATTAGACAACCGATAGAGGTGGGTACTGGGTATGAGGGTGCCTTGGGTTGACGCGTGGTTGCCTGTCAAAGGGCGATTGCAGAAGGCTGGACTGATAATCTGGCTGGAGGTTGACTTGGGGTTTGAGCTCAACATATCGAAGTGCTCACTTTTAAGCAGTAAATATTGATAGGTAATTGGAAACATTTACCTGTTGATTGCTTTGAGTGAGAAGACGTCTGGTTCAGGCCGGATAGTCTTACAAAACAGGTATTGAACTGAAGAGTTTGATCC
>CAYSKY010000547.1:0-2917 GCA_964431425.1 uncultured Burkholderiales bacterium | reverse complement strand
CTTCCGAACAGCGGTCAAGACAACCTGCGTTGTTGATACGCACCTTGCCCTCGCCGTTCATGTTGAGTTTCTTGATGCAGCCCTTGGCGTAGTCGCGCATGCCGTTGGCATCGTGCTGCTGGCAGAATTCGCGCCCGTCATCGCGAACATTGGTGCAGAAAAAGACGTGGTGTTTGTAGTAGCCCATGCGCAATCCTTGTCGAGGCAATCATTCTAGCGTGCGCTAGCCGCCCTCACCCTGTTTCCAGCGGATGAAAATCCACGCCGACAGTGCCACCGCGAGCAAGGGCCAGCTCTCGTGTACCCAGCGCGTGAGGCCGGCAAAGTTGGCGATGTGGCCATGCGGCCAGTTGAACAACCGCAGCGTTTCGTCAAAGGCGCCGTACACGCTGGTGATCTTGGACATCAGCCCGCCCGCGAAAATGAACAGGGTGGCCCAGAAAGCGCGCCAGCGGGTGCCGATACGCGAAAACCAGGCAAACAGAAACAATCCCGAGGTCAGGCCGATGATGGTCGCGGGCCCCATCCACTCCACCATTTGCGGCGCCTTCAGCATGAGGGCGGCCATGGAAAACTTGGCGACGAAGCCCGACACGAGGATCAGCAGCACCCGCGGCAACAGCGGCCGGCCGGGGCTCAGCAGCAGCGACAGGAACAGCGTGAAGCCGCAGACGTTGAGGGTGATGCCGACGGCCTGGGGCAGCAACACCATTGGCTCGTAGGGGCTTTGTGCGGCAGCCGTTTCAAACGGGTTGCCGATGTGCCCGGCTTCAAAAAACGGGATAAGCGGATTGAGTTGTGCAAAGTACCAGGCACCCAGCAACAGCAGGCCCCAGCCGGTGGCGGCGCTGGAAGCAAAATGGCGATGCCGCCAGAGCAGAAAGCGCCCCAGGTTGGCGCGCCCCCAGCGGTTGACGATGGCCAGCGCACCGAGGGCTGTCCCCGTGGTATTGGTGAGCACATCGATGATCGAAGACACCCGCACCGGCAGAAATGCCTGCAGCGTTTCCATGGTCAACGACAACAGGATGCCGGCGAGCACGGTGCGCGTCAGAATGGCGGCGGCTGCAGATTCCTGCAGGCCCGGGTGGGGCTGCCGCAGTTGCATGGCCGCCAGCATGCCCCCCAGCGGCATGTAGGCAAGCACGTTGAGAACATTGTCGAAGGTCGACAGGTAGCGCGGCCACGTCAGGAAGGGATAGCCGTCAGGAATGCGCCAGCCGAAGAACGGCGACAGGCTGGCGTAGAGGATGGCGCCGATATAGACGAACAGCGCGCCGCGCCCGGCCCGGCTGATCACACCAAGTCTTGCGGTAGCGGAGTCCGGCTTGTCTGTGCCGGCGGGCGTGGTCGACATGCCGCCATTTTCACCCAAAACGTGGCTAGTCCCTGGGCGCCGGACGCAGTTCTGTGAGGTAGCGCGCGGCATTTTCCACATAGTGCTGCGCAATCCAGCGAACCATTTTGACCTCATCGTCCGTCAGTTGTCGCACCACCCGGCCCGGGGCGCCCAGTACCAGCGAGCGATCCGGAATGACTTTGCCCTCGGGAATGAGCGCGTTGGCGCCCACCAGGCACTCACGCCCGATCACGGCGCGGTTCAGCACCACCGCCTTGATGCCGATGAGGGACCCCTCGCGCACCGTGCAGCCGTGCAGCATCGCCAGGTGACCGACACTGACTTCATTTTCCAGGGTCATCGGTACCCCTTCATCGCAATGCAGCACGGCGCCGTCCTGGATGTTGACGTTGTCGCCCAGCGCCAGGCGGTCGTTGTCGCCGCGGATGACCACGTTCCACCACACACTGGTGTTGCGGCCCAGCACAACGTCGCCGATGACGGTGGCGTTCTCCGCCACGTAGTTGTTGCCGAGGAGCTGCGGGGTTTTGTCGCCGAGCGTGTAGATCATGGTGGGCAGTTTTTGGTGGAGAGTGACTTCTCAAGGATAACGATATTGCCGGCGTAGGGGCCGTATCCAGGCTTTATCTCGCCGGTGTCCATAAAACCCACGCGACGCCAGAACGCCAGTGCGTCAGCGTTGTTCTCAACCACACCGACGCGCAGGGTGCGGTATGCACCCCAGCCCGCCACCAGCGACTCGACCAACGCCAGCGCTGCACGGCCATGGCCGCCGCGCCGCCACTCCGGCGCGAACACCAGCAAGCCGAGCATGCATTTGTCAGGCGCGTTCCAGCCGCGCAGCACGCCGCCGGCGCCGATCATTTCCTCTCCGAGGAAAAATCCCAGCGGCGCCATGTCGGCCAAGGTGTAGCCGGGCGGTACGGCGGTGAAGAATTCTTCGACGTGGGAATCGTCGGGGGGACGGCGCTCGACCAGCAGGTGGTAATCAGTTGCCGCCTGCAGTACCGCATTCACCTGGCGACGGTTGTCCGCATTGTCGTCAAGAATCTGGAGCGTGAGGGTGCCAGGTGCCATGCCGCGATTCTAGCGAGGCTGGTTGAGCCCTGTCTTGCGCTACAAACTCAAGCACCGGCGCGGCTCCCGGAGGTATTTCGGCCTGCGAGGTGCGCCAGTGCTTGAGTTCAGCTAATTCGCGCCGTTCAGGCTCCAGTCGTAATCGAGGTGGCCGATGGCGGCTTTGCCCGCGGCAATCACGGCCTGGTCGGCCGGACTGTCGGCCAGCACCTTGGCGTAGCGTGCGAAGTAATCCTCGCGCGAGTTGATGGCCGGTGTCTTGCCGTCAAAGCCGGTGTAGCCGCTGGTCCAATCCTCCTTGAACCATTTGAAGATCATCGACACTTCCAGCTTCCCGCCGGCATAGCGGTTGCGTGACCGGTCCGACAGGAAGCGCGCCGCCTGTTCCTCCAGCTGCACCACCAATCGGTCGGCGGTGAAGGCCTCTTCGCGCAGCGCCGGGCAGCCGATGGAGGCGCAATTCACCGCGAAGTGCACGCG
>CAYSKY010000546.1:0-2926 GCA_964431425.1 uncultured Burkholderiales bacterium | reverse complement strand
CAGCCCGGCAAGCATGACATTGCCCACGCCGTAGCGCCGGTTGAGCGGCTGGCAGGACGCGGAGGCGAGCAAAAAACCGATACCCGCCACCATGAACAGCGCGCCGATCTTGCCCGGCGAAAGTGCGAGGTCGCGCGACGCATACAGGATCACGATCGCGATGTAGGCGTGCTTCAGGATGTTCCAAAGCATCAGGCTGATGGCGATCGAGCGCAGCACCGGTGTCTGGCGGATCAGGTGCAGGCCTTCCTTGGCGTCTTTCCAGATGCCGGCCCAGTTGGCCGAGTCCGCGCGCAGCTTGGGCGCGTCGCTGGCCTTGGGGGGTATGCCGCGCAGGATCCACGCCGAAAAGAAAAACGAGATCGCATCAGCCAGGATCGCGATCGGCGCCGTCAGCCACTGGATGAGCATGCCGGCGAGCCCGGGGCCCATCAGGCTGGAGGCCGAGTCTGACAAGGCGATGCCGGCATTGGCATCCACCAGGTGCTCGGAACCCACCCGCTCGGCCATGAATACCTGGTACGCCGCCCAGCCGATGATGCCGCCGAGGCCAACCAGAAAGCCGACCAGGTACAGGATCGGCATCGACAGGAAGCCGAGCCATGCCGCCACCGGAACCAGCAGCAATGCCGCGCCGCGGCCGATGTCGGCAAGCACGATCAGCCGCAGCTTGCGCGAGCGGTCAATCAGCACGCCCGTGAACAGGCCGAACAGCGTGTAGGGCAGCGCTTCCACTGCGGTCAACACGCCCATCTCCAGCGGCGTGGCGTGCAGCATGATCGCGGCCGTGAGCGGCAGCGCCAGGAAGGTTACCTGGCCGCCGAAATGCGTGATGGTGAGCGACAGCCACAGCTTGCGGAAGTCGCTGTTCGACCAAATGTCGCTGAAATATTTGTGCCACCAGCGCACCGGTTTGCGGTGCGCGTCTGGCGAATCAGGTGAGGTGTGCATGATGATGATTCCAACGGTCCTTGCGCGGCGCCGATTTTGTCGACGCCTGCAATTGCCATGGCCGACCAGGGTCGGTCATGAAAAGACGGGGAATGGTGTTTCCGGTTGAATCCCCGCCGCTTGAATCCGGCGAGGGCACCAAGGGTGCGGCCGGGTCAGGAAAAAATGGTGAAGGTGCCTGCGCCTGCGTCGTCGATTCGCTTGCCGCGGGAGACACGGCGGCGATCCCATGCCATGCGCGCGCGAACAGCCACGCCACCTGCCGATGGCAGGAAACGCAGTCGTTGCGGGTGGCGCAATGGGGTCATGGGCGAAACCTCGGGACGCAGAATTAACGCGATGATAGTAACGCAGTTTGCAGCCGCTTGCAAAATGCGGCCTGTGCCGGAGTGTGACGGCGCGTGCGGATTTCGCCGGTGGAGCGCTAGACTTTTTTCAGCGCTTCCAGGCGTGCGCGCGCGTCCTCCGCCGCCTTGCCATTGGTGGCGTAGCTGAGGAACTGCTGGAAGGCGGCGATCGCCCGGGGCTTGTCGCCCTTGGTCTGATAAGCGATGCCGAGACGGTAGTGCGCGCTCAACTTGGCGTCGAGCTTTAGCGCGCGTTCCATGCTGGCGATGGCGTTGTCGACCGCGTTGTTTTCCAGATAGGCGCGGCCAAGGCCGAAGTGGAGGATCGCGTTATCCATGTCTGCCGCAAGGCGGCGCTCAAACAGCCCTTGCGCGGCGCGTGCCTGCTTGTCGCCG
Source organism: uncultured Burkholderiales bacterium (assembly GCA_964431425.1). Classification (GTDB taxonomy): domain Bacteria; phylum Pseudomonadota; class Gammaproteobacteria; order Burkholderiales; family Usitatibacteraceae; genus UKL13-2. Next base: position 1,232 of record CAYSKY010000546.1, on the reverse strand, counting down.
ATCATTGCGAACCCCAGGCTCGCCCAGGCCTGCGTGAGGGCATCGGCTGATGTTTCGTTGCCGGCCGGCGGTTTCAAGGATCCCAGAATCGCCTCGGCCTTGTCGAATTCCTTCTCATACACATGCACCTGCGCCCGCAGCAGCCGGCCTTCGAAGGCATTCAGTTTTTCGTGGGCGGCGGCATTGTCGATGGCCTTGCGCACGCTTCCGCCGGCGATTCCCGGTGCCTGCAGGTAAAACTGGTTGAGGTCGTTGCGCGCCTCGAAGCTGGTCGGTTCCAGTTCCACGGCGCGCGCAAAACTGTCCTTGATGCGTGAAGCATATTTAACGCCATTCACGAGGCCTGAAGACATCGCCGCGGCGCCATAAAGCATGCCGGCGGCGTGGTGGCATTTGGCCGAGTTCGGCAGGTCGGCAATGCATTTCTCCACCTTGGGCAATAGTTCTTCGCGCTTCTTGGCATCGCCGGACACCATGCGTGTCAGGTACCAGATTGCCACGTCGTCTTTCGGGTCCTTCGCCATGCGCTCACGCGCCAATGCTTCGGCCGCTTCCAGCTTGCGCTCTTTCAGCAGTGGCCGGAAGTCGCTGTCGTTCGAGATCGCGGCCGCCGGCGTGGCATACAACCCCAGCGCCGCAAGCGCACCCAAGAGCAGTGCCAACGAGTTCGCGGCTGCAGGCGAACGACGACAATGTTGGGGTGCGGCCAATCGAAGAATCTGTGTCATCGGTTCTAATTCCTGTGTGTGTTTGCAAGGTCCAACGGCTTCGCCGCGGTTCGCGATGACAGGCCGCCACAACGCAGAGGCACGGGGATTGTCCACCAAAGTGGGCTAAAGTCGCGGCATGAATGCATCGCCCCCCATTTGCTGGCTGGCCTACTGCCGAGCCGGATTTGAGCCTGACCTGGCCGCAGAGTTCACCGCCATCGCCGGAAAAAGTGCGCGCAGCGTCGTGGCGGTACCCGAGTCTGGTTTCGTGCACATCGCCTTCGATGCCGGCCTTGCCCGGACGCTGGAACCGAAGCTGGTTTGGTCGCGAATGATTTTCGCGCGCCAGTGCCTGCGATCGCAGTGGCAGGATGTGCCGCTGCCCACCAATGACCGGGTCACGCCGATTGTCGCTGCGGCCAAAGCATTCCTGCCGGCCATGCATGAAGGCGCCGTGGCGAAACTGGTGATGGAATATCCGGACACCAACGATGGCAAGGCGCAGTCGAAACTCTCGCAGGC
>CAYSKY010000545.1:0-2934 GCA_964431425.1 uncultured Burkholderiales bacterium | reverse complement strand
AACTGGAACACCAGCTCAATGACTGCGGCGCCGAGGCGATCGTCATTCTTGAAAACTTCGCGCCCACGCTGCAGGCCGTTATTGGTCACACCAAGGTCAAGACGGTGGTGGTGGCGTCCATCGGCGATCTGCTGGGTTTTCCAAAAGGCTTGATCACCAACTTCGTGGTGCGGCATGTGAAGAAAGCCGTGCCGGCCTACAGCCTGCCGGGGTCGTTCAAGTTCAACGATGTGCTTGCGGCCGGCCGCGGCATGAAGTTCGTCAAGCCTGACATCGGCCCTGAGGACATCGCCTTTTTGCAATACACCGGCGGCACTACCGGCGTGGCCAAAGGCGCGGTACTGGTACACGCCAACATCACCACCAACGCGCAGATATCCGAGGCCTGGCTGCAGCCGGCGCTTAAGGACACCAGCAAGGGCCCGCCGCCCGACCCGCTGGTAATCGTCTCGGCCCTGCCGATGTATCACATCTTCTGCCTGGTGAGCTGCATGTGGCTGGCCGTGAAAACCGGCGGGCACAACATCCTCATCCCCAACCCCCGTGATGTGGACGGCATGGTGGAAACGCTGCGCAAGCACCGCTTCAATGTGCTGCCTGCCGTGAACACCATGTTCAACAGCCTCGTGAATCACGTCGGCTTTCGTTCGCTGGATTTCTCGAGCCTGCGCATCAGCAACGGCGGCGGCATGGCCGTGCAGCGCGCCGTGGCCGAGAAGTGGCTTGCCCTGACCAAGACCCCCATCGTCGAAGGCTTCGGGCTCACCGAAACCTCCTCGGGCGCCACCTGCAATCCAGTCATGAGCACCGACTACACGGGCGACGTGGGCATGCCCATGCCCTCCACCGAAGTCAGCATCCGCGACGACGCCGAGAACCCGGTGCCAGACGGCCAGGCCGGCGAAATCTGCCTGCGCGGCCCGCAGGTGATGCGCGGCTACTGGCAGCGCCCCGATGAAACCGCCAAGGTCATGACCAAGGACGGCTTCTTCAAATCCGGCGACATCGGCGTCATGCTGCCCAGCGGCCACATCAAGATCGTCGATCGCAAGAAAGACATGATCCTGGTCTCGGGCTTCAATGTGTACCCGAACGAAATCGAAGATGTGGTAGCCAGGTGCCCCGGCGTGCTCGAGTGCGCCGCCATCGGTTTTCCCGACGAAAAATCCGGCGAGGCTGTGAAGCTCTTCATCGTGAAAAAGGATCCGGACCTCTCCCTTGATGCCGTGAAGTCCTACTGCCGCGAAAACCTCACCGGCTACAAGAATCCCAAGATGATCGTTTTCCGCGATTCACTGCCAAAGTCCAACGTGGGCAAGATGCTGCGCCGCGAACTGCGGGACATGGACAAGGCAGGCAAGTAGCAAACCCCAGCATTGGCGCGCCTTTCCGGGCATTTTCGGCCTGGAAGGCGCGCCAAATGGCGATCTACGCGTTTTTTCTGCTGCAGTCCGGATGGCTCTCGACAAATTTTTCTTATCAAGGAGGTTGCGATGATTGGTTACATCACCATGGGCACCAATGATCTGGAGCGCGCCAAGAACTTCTACGATGCCCTGCTCGCCGAAATGGGCGTAAAGCGTTTGCTGGCATTCGGCGATCGCGGTTACGGCTGGGCCGCCAGCATGGACCAGCCGATGTTCTGCATCTTCAAGCCATACGACGGCAAGCCGGCGACCGTTGGTAACGGCACGATGGCCGGTATTTCCGCCGGTTCCCGCGAGGTCGTGGACAGGCTGCACAAGAAAGCGCTTGAGCTTGGTGGTACGGACGAGGGCAAACCGGGATTGCGCGAGGAAGGCGGCGACGGTTTCTATGCGGCCTACTTCCGTGATCTGGACGGCAACAAGCTGGATGTGTTTTGCTACGGCTGAAACCGCCGTGCCCCGGGTTAACAACGAGTGGAGTTTGCGCCCGGCAGAATCAAGTCTGCGGTCGTGCGCACCACTGATGGCCAGCTTGGCTATCTATTGCCAAGCCGCGATCGCAGACAGCCCGTTGCCGCCTCCCAGTCTGATCACCGTCTGCAATTCACCCAACTCGCACTGCGCCACCTCCAACCCGGCCTCCAGCAAGACCATACTCGCGAACCGCGCCACCGGCGAAGCACTGTGGTCAATTGACGGTTACTTCCGCTACTTTGATGTTTCGAACGACGGACGCACTGTCCTCATACAGTCGGACTTCGGCAATTTTCTTCCATTGAATGCTGGCGTGGATCAAGCCCTCTTCTCGTTCGTTCGCGACGGCAGGTCGCTCCACGTTGTAAAGCTTGGCGACCTGTTCCGAAGCGCGGCCGAACTCACGCGTACAGCCTCGCATTTGTCTTGGGGACATCTGGAGAAAATCGACGGGGCGGACAACGCCAACTTTCTGCTCGTCGATGGGCGACGCGTTTCATACAATCTCGCCACCGGCATGAGGCTGGGCAAATGAATTTTCGGATCGTTTGCACCGTCTAACTTTAAACATGAAGCGCCAATTCGGTTCACTGCTTTCCCGCTTGATCGGGCGCAGCACGTCACTCAGCAACCTGGAGCACCAGATAGTCGAATCGCTGGTGGATCAACTGCCGCCGGAGCTGCAATCCATCGCCGTGCAGCAATTCAACGCTTACGGATTGGTCGAGCGTGAAGTGGATGGACGGACGCTCAATTTCTACTTTGCCACGGGCTCCCAGAGGCCGCTGGACCATGGCGTACCCGCATTCGAGCAAAGGCTCGCAGAAGCAAAATTGATTCGCGTCGAGTTTTCAATTGGTGCAGGCACGGCGCCCATCCATGCGGTGTTGACTGCGGTTGGCGGCAGGGCGTTTTGTGTGACTTTCAGCCGGCGACCGTCACGCGAAGAGCACACGCAGCAGGCCAGGATAGTTTCATCAGTGCCCGCTTGGAAAGGGTCACTCGGCGGCTCAAGCTAGACACCTGCCTAGTC
>CAYSKY010000544.1:0-2937 GCA_964431425.1 uncultured Burkholderiales bacterium | reverse complement strand
GTGTAGAGGGAGCGCAGCAGCAAGGCGACACACTCACGGTATCGCTGGATTCACTGGCGCAGTCATCAGCCGGCGTGCTGTCGTGGCAGGCCAGCCAGGGGCGCACGGTACGCGGCATCCAGTCCGGCCGCCCCAGCCTCGAAACCCTGTTCCTGACCCTGACCGGTCGCCAACTGCGGGACGAATGACCATGAACCGATCCCTGAACACCCTGATGGCGCTGGTCCGCAAGGACCTCACGCTGTATTTCTCCAACCGCCGCGCGCTCATCGTTACGCTGGCCGCCCCCATCGCCATCGCAGCATTCTTCGGTTCGATGTTCGGCGGCGGCGACAAGAAGGTCTCGGCGGTGCCAATCGCGGTAGTGGACCAGGACGGCAGCGAGATTTCCCGGCAGATCGTGGCGGGGCTCAACGCCGATACGGCGCTCAAGGTGCAGGTGATGGAGCCCGCCGCCGCGCTGGAAGAAGTCAAGCGCGGCAAGCTGCGCGCGGCCGTGGTGGTGCCGCCCAATTTCGGGGCCCAGGCGGGCAAGGCCCTGTTTGGACCCGGTACCAAGCCGGAAATCGAGGTGCAATACGACCCCTCGCAGTCCATGGTCATGCCGATGGTGCGCGGCCTGCTGACACAGCACGTAATGAAGGCCGTTACGCAATCGATGTTCCGGCTGGACAGTCCGATCATGGGCGACATTCGCACACAGGTGAAGGAATCCAAAATGCTCGACGAACCCGGTCGGCGCGATCTGCTGACCATGTTCGACAGCATCGACCGAGTGCAGAAGCGCAACAGCGCCACGCCTACTTCCGGGGGCAACGATGCAGCCACGGCCCCACGCGGCCTGGAAATGCCTTTCAGCACCAAAGCGAGCGAGGTCACCTCCAATCGCGAAACGCGATACAACAGCTACGCGCACTCCTTCGCCGGCATGACGGTGCAGTTCCTGATGTTCATGGGAATCGACATCGGCGTCGGCTTATTGCTGGCGCGTCGGCTGGGCCTCTGGAAACGACTGCGCGCCGCCCCGCTCACCCGCGCCATGCTGCTGGGGAGCAGCGTGATCAGCACGATGCTGATTGCCATCATCCTGATGCTGGGCATCTTCGCGGCTGGCATGGCGTTCTTCGGCGTGCGGATCGAAGGCAGCGTGATCGGCTTTGGCGCAATGATCATTTCCTTTGCACTACTTACAGCGAGCTTCGGATTACTGCTGGCCGCCATCGGCAACAACCCGGAAGTGACGCGCGGCATCGCCATCTTCGCCACCCTGCTGCTGGTGATGCTGGGCGGCGCCTGGGTGCCGTCGTTTGTATTCCCGGAATGGCTGCAAAGCGTCTCGCTGGCCATTCCCACGCGCTGGGCCATCGACGGCTTTGCCGCCATGACCTGGCGCGGGCTTGGGCTGGAAGCGGCGCTGGCGCCGGTGGGTGTGCTGCTTGCCTTCAGCGTGGGGATGTTCTCGCTGGCGCTGTGGCGGTTTCAGTGGGAGGAGTAGTCCGTGGCGTCAGGATGCGAGCAGAAACTCCCGCACCGGTGCGATCTGCCCGGCATCCTGGAACATGGGCGCATGGCCCACGTGCGGGAACTCAACGCCGCGCACACCGGACTTGCGGCACATGGCATCAAACGTGTCGCGCAACAGCAGGTCGGAATCCGCGCCGCGCGTGACCAGCACCGGGCAGGTCACCTTGCTCCAGAACGGCGACAGGTCCACATCCTGCGCAGCACCTTCTTTGAAGGCTTCGTTGATGCCGGGGTCGTAGCGAAATTTCCAGCTGCCGTCGGGCAGTTGCTTCACCAGCGGCACCGTGAGGGCGATCCAGGTCTCGTCGGACATCTCGCCGAAAGGGCTCACCGCGCGCACCGCCATCACCACCGATTCAAAGTCGGCAAAGCGCGGCGAGGCGCCCAGATACATGCCGATACGTTCCAGCGAGGCCTTGGGGATGAACGACCCGACATCATTCATCACCAGCCGGGTGATCGGTGAGCCGGGCTGCGAAGCCAGCAACATGCCGATGATGCCCCCCATTGAAGTGCCCACCCAGTGCAGCGTTTTGGCGTCGCCAGCGGTGACGCGGCCGATGATGACGGCCATGTCGTTGAGGTATTGCAGGTAGTTGTAGTCGGCCTTGTTGGCCAGCCAGGCGCTTTCGCCGCGCCCCGCCACGTCCGGGCAGATGACGCGGTAGCGGTCCTTCATCGCCCGGGCCAGGGTGTCGAAATCTCGTCCGCAGCGCGTGAGTCCGTGTGCGCAGATGAGGACGTTGTTGTTAGCCGGATCGCCCCACTCGACGTAATGAAGCTGGTGAAAGCCTTGCGGCGACAGGCCGAGGCAGGTGTGGTGTCGGGGTTCGGTCACGCGGTTTCCTTTTTGAATCGTATTCTTGCTTCAGGCAACGGCGTCATTCAATTGCCTCGGCACTCCGCGCCCATTCCCGCAGCACAAATTTCTGGATCTTCCCCGTCGAAGTCTTCGGCAGTGGCCGGAACACAAAGCGCTTCGGCACCTTGAAGCGCGCGAGGCGTTCGCGGCAGAAATCGATCAGCTCGGTTTCAGTCGCCGCCGCGCCGTCCTTCAATTCCACAAACGCGCACGGCACTTCGCCCCATTTGTCATCAGGCAAGGCCACCACAGCCGCCATCATCACCGACGCATGCCGGCAGATGACGTCCTCCACTTCCTGCGAGGAAATGTTCTCGCCGCCGGAGATGATGATGTCCTTGGAGCGATCCTTGATCTTGGCGTAGCCGTCCGGGTGCATCACGGCGAGGTCGCCCGAGTGGAACCAGCCGCCCTTGAAAGCTTCGTCGGTGGCTTTGGGGTTCTTCAGATAGCCCTTCATGGTGATGTTGCCGCGGAACATGATCTCGCCCATGGTCTCGCCGTCGGCGGGCACGGGTGAAATGTTTATTTTGTACATCACGGTCATGACT
>CAYSKY010000543.1:0-2941 GCA_964431425.1 uncultured Burkholderiales bacterium | reverse complement strand
GCTGGTTCCGATACACGGTTTTTGCTGGATGCGGAATCTAATCACTTCGGGGGATGCAATGATTGAAAGCGATGCGGGCATAGCCAGTGCGCGCGAGGATTTGTGCCGTTTTCTTGCCGCCTGTTATTACGAGCCCAGCGAAGCCTTCAACGAAGAGCGCCTGTTTGATTCCATGGTGACCGCTGCCGAATGCGGCTGTCCGGAACTCGCTGAGTCTGTACACAAACTGCGAGAAGCGTTTTTCGCGCAGGATCTTCAGACCTTGCTGATTGACTACACCAAATTGTTTCTCGGGCCGGTGCAGGCCCTGGCCGCGCCATATGGCTCCCGCTGGCTGTCCGGTGAAGACAAGCTGATGCAGGATTCGACAATGGCAGTTCTGGATATCTACGAGGATGGCGGTTTCGACATCGGCGACGATTTCACCGACTTGCCGGACCACGTTGCGGTTGAACTGGAGTTCCTCTATCTGCTGATGTTCAACAAAAACGAGGCTCAGGGACGTGGCCATCGGGACCAACTATTGACCGCGCAAGCACTGGAGCGCCGTTTCCTGGGTGAACATCTCGGGGCATGGATCGGGGGCTTCTCGGAGGCGGTCAAGGCGGGTGCCGGGACAGCTTTCTATCGTGAGTTGGCTGACCTTACCCTGCGCTTTGTGATGCGGGAAACAGCTTCGCTTCCCGGTAACTGAGTTTTTATTTCATCCCGGAGCATGTCGAGCATTCTGGAAATGATTTGTAGCAAACGACGTACCGAAACGTTCATACAACCTCGATCGGAGATCAATCATGAAGACAAAAACCATCAACCTTCTGACGGGCACCATTTTTCTGGCACTGACGGGGCTGACCCCGGTGCATGCGGCGGTTGACGAGGAGGCTGCCAAGGCGATTGGCAAGCGCAACGACTGCTTCAAGTGCCACGCAGTCGACAAGACAAAGAAGGGGCCTTCATACAAAAAGATCGCCGCCAAATACAAGGCAAAAAATCTTGGCGAAGCCGAGGCGATCAAGCAGATGACCGAAGGCAAGAAGGTCAAGCTTGAAGACGGCACGGAAGAAGATCACAAGATCATCGACACCAAGGACCCGGCAGAGCTGAAGAACCTGGCGCAGTGGATTCTGACACGCTGATTGGGAACGCCCGGCCGGGAACTGCGTGAGCAGGTTCCGGCGAGGCGTCGTGGCAGCGAAGGCATGGTGTGCACCAAATAAATACAAGCGCTATCGGGGGATGATAATCATGCGTAGCAACAAGTTTTCAGCCTGGGCTGTGGTGATGATGCTTTGCTTCGTCGGAACGCTGACGAGCGGCTCGGCCCTTGCCGCAAGCGAAAAGGGGGGCGTTCCTGTCGGGCAGAAGCTCGACAATGCCACCTGCGAGAGCTGCCACGATGGCAAGAAAGGCAAGTTGGAAGTGCCTGCAGCCGATGGCGAAAAGCGCGAGTTGTACACGGTTCATCCCGAAAAATACGCCAAGAGCGTGCACGCCAAGATGGCGTGTGTGTCCTGCCATAAGGAAATCGTCGATAACGTAACGCCGCATAAGAAACTGGCTGGTGTGCCAAAGGCCGAGTGCGCCCAGTGTCACCTGGATCTGTGGGAAGCCGCCAGGAAGGACAACAAGGCTGCGGAGAAGCCACGGCTCGGCGTTGTTGCCGATAACGTTGCTGCCTACAGGAAATCCTTCCATTCGCAGCCGGACAAGGATGATCCGACGAAGTTGATGGCCACCTGCAACGATTGCCACAACGTGCATACCTTCGATGTGCCGCCGCGCGGTACTCCTGAGCGTAAGGCCTGGCATCTGACTGTGCCCGATGTCTGCGGCGAGTCGTGCCATACCGAACACCTCGAGGACTGGGCCGGGTCGATTCATGGCAAGGAAGTGACAGAAAAGAACAATCTGAAATCGGCGGTCTGTTCCGATTGTCATACCACGCATGACATTGCCGGTAGCTCATCGGACAAAACCAAGCTGGCGATCACCGCAAGCTGTGGCGACTGCCACAAGGATTCGCTGGCTACCTACAAGGCCTCGTATCACGGGCAGGTCAATACCCTGGGCTATGCCTATACCGCGAAGTGTTTCGACTGCCACGGCAGCCACGGCATTCAGCCGTCGAAGGACCCGGCATCGAAGATGCACGAGAAGAACCGGCTGAAGACCTGTCAGAAGTGCCATAGCGGCAAGAAGGATTTGCCCGAGGCAACTGCCGGCTTCCTGAGTTTCAGCCCGCACGGCAACAGCCATGACTTTGCCAGATACCCTGAAATCTGGCTGACTACCAAGGCGATGGTGGCGCTGCTGGTTGGCGTGTTTGCTTTCTTCTGGGCGCATTCCCTTCTCTGGTGGTACCGCGAATATGCCGACCGCAGGGCAGGCAAAACCAAGCCGCACATTCGTACAGAGGCTCTGCCGGCGGAGGTGGCGACCAAGCATGTGCGTCGTTTCGGGCCGATGTGGCGGATCGCACACCTGTTCTTCGCGCTCAGTGTGATGATGCTGGTCCTGACCGGGATGGCGGCATTCTTCCCCGATGCTGCCTGGTCGAAAGCCGTGATGGCCGCATTCGGTACGCCGAAGGTGGCTGGCCTGGTGCATCGCGTTGCTGCCTTCACCATGCTCGGCATCTTCTTCCTGCACCTGATTGCGGTGACGGTCAGGATCGCGGGCAACTGGAAGAATTTCAGATTCTTCGGCCCGGATTCCTTCGTGCCTAACTGGAAGGATCTGGCCGATATCATCGGCATGTTCAAGTGGTTCCTCGGCAAAGCCCCGCGCCCGGCCATCGAGCGCTGGTCCTACTGGGAAAAATTCGACTACTGGGCGGTGTTCTGGGGCATGGCCATCATTGGCGGCAGCGGCATGATGCTGGCCTTCCCGCACGTGGTTGCTGCCTACCTGCCGGGCTGGGTGTTCAACGTGGCGATGGTGG
>CAYSKY010000542.1:0-2943 GCA_964431425.1 uncultured Burkholderiales bacterium | reverse complement strand
GTAGTACATGACGCGGTCGTCGGCGAGACTAAAGAGGCCGAACAGCTTGCCGCGCGGGATGCTCTGGATACCGTCTTCGGCGTAGGTGAACGGTGCCTGCACGCAGAAGAAGTAAATCATCTGCGACAGCGCCAGCGTCACCATCGCAAAGTAAATTCCCTGCCGTCGCACCGCCAGCCACCCCACAACGTAGCCCATCACCGCCGTGGACAACGTGCCAAACAGGAGGGCAACCTCCGGTGACCAGCCCCACACCTTGGCAGCATGACCGCAAACGTAAGCTGCAAAGCCGAAGAACATGGCGTGCCCGAAGGACAGCAGGCCGGTGTAGCCAATGAGCAGGTTGAACGCACAGGCAAACAGCGCGAAACACAGGCAGCTCATCAGGAAAATCGGGTAGCCCACAAAGGGCGCAGCCAGCAGTACGGCCAGCAGGGCGATGTAGAGTTTTGCCATTTTGCTCATGCTATTTCTCCCGCCCGAACAGGCCCGCGGGACGGATGAGCAACACGATGGCCATGATAATGAACACCACCGTGCTCGATGCTTCCGGATAGAACACCTTGGTGAGCCCCTCGATCAGCCCCAGCGCGAGGCCGGTGACGATGGAACCCATGATCGAGCCCATGCCGCCGATCACCACCACCGCAAACACCACGATGATGAGATTGGAACCCATCAGCGGGCTGACCTGATACACGGGGGCCGCCAGCACGCCGGCCAGGCCCGCGAGGCCCACGCCCGAAGCGTAGGTGAGCGTCATCATCAGCGGCACATTGATACCGAAGGCCTGCACCAGCTTGGGGTTTTCGGTACCGGCACGCAGGTAGGCGCCGATGCGGGTTTTTTCAATGATGTACCAGGTGGTGAGGCACACCACCAACGACGCCACCACCACCCAGGCGCGGTACTTCGGCAGGAACATGAAGCCGAGATCGAACGCGCCTTTGAACACAGCCGGCAGGTCATAAGGGTTGCCGGATGATCCATAGGCTTCGCGGAAGATCCCTTCAATGATCAGCGCCAGGCCGAAGGTCAGCAGCAGGCCGTAGAGGTGATCAAGCTGGTAGAGCCACTTGAGCATGGTCTTTTCGATAATCACACCAATGGCGCCGACGGCGATGGGCACCAGCACCAGCGACCACCAGTAGCCGATACCGGCGTAGGTCAGCAGCATCCACGAGAAGAACGCGCCCACCATGTACAGCGCTCCGTGCGCGAAATTGACGACGTTGAGCATGCCGAAGATCACGGCGAGGCCCAGCGACAGCATCGCGTAGAACGCGCCGTTGACCATGCCGATCATCAGCTGGCCCATCAGCGCTTGTACGGGGACACCGAAAATTTCAGTCATTGTTCTCGAATCCGGCTACGGCGACATGAGGCGGCATACCGCCCCTTCTTTGCATTTGATACCGGCGCCAAAAAACTGCACCGGCCGCGACAACCAAAATCGCGGGGTGCCGCGAACGGCACCCCGCTGTTTTGCCTGCTGCGGTAATCAGCCCTTCTTCACGGCCGGGCACTTCGACTGTGCCAGCGGCAGGAAGGCGTCGTCACCCTTCACGGTGCCCTTCAGGTTGTAGTAGTCCCAGGCGCCCTTCGATTCGCCGGGCTTCTTGACCTGGAAGAGGTACATGTCGTGCACCATGCGACCATCCGCACGGATCTTGCCGCCCTTGGCGAACATGTCGTTGATGGGCGTGTCATGCATTTTCTTCATGACGGCGGCGGTGTCGTCAGTACCGGCGGCCTTGACGGCGTTCAGGTAGTGCAAGACCGCCGAGTACACGCTGGCGTGGTTGGAGTTCGGCTTGCGCTTCATCACGTCCTCGTACTTCTTGGCCCAGGCGCGCGTCTCGGCGTTCATGTCCCAGTACCAGCCTTCGGTGAGGTACAGGCCCTGTGCGGTGTTGAGACCCACCGAATGAACGTCGGTAATGAGCATCAGCAGCGCCGCGAGGTTTTGCTTCTTGGTCAGGCCGAATTCCGAAGCCGCCTTGATGCTGTTGACGGTATCGCCACCCGCGTTGGCGAGGCCCACGATCTTGGCGTTGGACGACTGCGCCTGCAGCAGGAAGGACGAGAAGTCACCGGTGGAGAGCGGATGGCGCACGGCACCGAGCACCTTGCCGCCGGCCGCCTTCACCACGTCGCCTGTATCTTTTTCCAACGAATGACCGAACGCGTAATCGGCGGTCAGGAAGAACCAGCTGTCGCCGCCGTCCTTCACGATCGCCTTGCCGACCACGTTGCCCAGCGCGATGGTGTCCATCAGGTAATGGATGGACGTTTCCGGCTTGCAGTCTTCGTTGGTCAGGCGTGCAGTGGCCGCCCCCGTGACCACGGTGATGCGGTTCTTTTCCTTGCCCAGCGCGGTCACGGCCAGCGCGACGCCCGAGTTCAGGTTTTCAAAGGTGGCATCCACTTTGTCGCGGTCGAACCATTGTTGCGTCAGGTTCTTGGCCACGTCGGGCTTGTTCTGGTGATCGGCACTGACCACTTCGATGTTCTTGCCGAACATCTTGCCGCCGAAGTCCGCCACCGCCAGCTTTGCAGCGGCCACAGCACCGGGTCCGCCGTAGTCGGCGTACACGCCGGACATATCGCTCAGCACACCGATCTTTACCACGTCATCCGAAAGCTTGCCCTGCTGGGCCTGTGCCAGGGTGGCACCGCCTGCGAGTGCTGCTGCTACCAATGCTGTCATCAATTTGCGTTTCATTTGTCTCACTCCTCGTTGTTTAGCTGCTAGACGCCAAGATATTCGTGAAGCATCCCTTCTTTGGCCTTCAGTTCATGCTTCTCCACCACTGCTGCAATCTTTCCGTGTTCCATCACGTAATGCCGGTCGGCCAGCGGTGCCGCAAACCGGAAATTCTGTTCGACCAGGATCATGGTCATGCCCTTGGCCTTGAGTTCGCGGATCACGCGCCCCAGCGT
>CAYSKY010000541.1:1353-2948 GCA_964431425.1 uncultured Burkholderiales bacterium | reverse complement strand
AGCAGGGGCTCATCGAGCGGCGCCGGGGTTCGGGCAATTACATCGTGCCGCATATCGAGACGCCGCTTTCACGGCTCACCAGTTTTTCCGAGGAGCTTTCGCGCCGCGGGTATGCGCCCAGCTCGCGCTGGCTGGTGCGTGGCATTGCGGCGGCCACACCGGAGGAGCAGTTGAGCCTCGCACTGTCACCCAACTCGCGCGTTGCGCGCCTCGAGCGCCTGCGGCTTGCCGACAATGTGGTGATGGCCTACGAAGTGACGGCGGTTCCGCAGAACATGCTGCCCGGGCCGCAGCATGTCGAGGGCTCGTTGTACGAATATCTGGCCCGCACCGGCAAGGCACCGGTTCGCGCGCTGCAACATATTCGTGCACTCAACGCACAGTCCAAGCTCGCCGAGCGCATGGGTGTCCCTGTCGGACAGGCGTTGCTGTTCATCACCCGTGTCGGCTACCTCGAGTCGGGGCAGCCGGTGGAGATGACGCACTCCTACTGTCACAGTGATTACTACGACTTTGTTGCCGAGATGCGCCGTGTCTGAGCGGCGCGCCGCGGTTGCCGAAGGTGTGATCCTCACCGCAGACGGTTTCATCCGCGGCCGGGTCAACGTCAACGATGCCGGCCGGGTGGCGTCGATTGAAGGAAGCACGCTCAGCGAAATGCAGGCCCGTGACAGTGGCCTGCCGCTGGTCCTGCCGGGCTTCATTGACCTGCACGTCCACGGTGGCGGCGCGGCCGACATCATGGAGGGCAACGGTGCGGTGCAGAAGGTGGCTGCGCTGCACCTGCGCCACGGCACCACCGCACTGCTCGCGACGACCATGACCGCACCGCATGGCGACCTGGAGCGCGCATTCCACGCGCTGGCCGACAGCTGCCGGCATAAACATATGGATGGTGCACGTGTGCTGGGCGTTCATCTCGAAGGCCCCTACATCAATCCCGGCAAGCTGGGTGCGCAGCCCGACTTTGCCCGCGCCACCGATATGCAGGAACTTGCGCGCCTTCATCGCGTGGCGCCGATTCGATTGATCACACTGGCGCCGGAAATGCCGGGCAACCTGGACCTGATCGAGCGACTCTGCGCGGCGGGGCATATTGTGCAGATCGGGCACAGCCTGGGGGGCTATGAGGAGGGGGTTGCGGCGATGGGAAAGGGGGCGCGTGGCTTCACGCACCTCTTCAATGCCATGACGGGCATTCACCATCGCAAGCCGGGCATGGTGGGCGCCGCGCTGGCGCACGCCGAATTCGCCGAAATCATTCCCGACCTGCTCCACGTTCACCCCGGTGCCATCCGCGTCGCGTTGCGAGCCATACCACGCCTGTTCTGCGTTACCGATTCGACGGCCGCAGCCGGCATGCCCGATGGCGAGTACCGTCTCGGTCGGCACACGGTCACCAAGTGCCTCGGCGGCGTGCGTCTGGCCGACGGCACGCTGGCCGGGTCCACACTAACCATGGACCAGGCGTTTCGAAACCTGGTCAATGAGATCGGACTTGAACTCGCCGATGCTTCACGCCGCGACACCACCAATGCGGCGGACGATCTAGGTGAATCGCAGCGCGGGCGCATTGCCCCCGGCGCATGGGCGGA
>CAYSKY010000541.1:0-1343 GCA_964431425.1 uncultured Burkholderiales bacterium | reverse complement strand
CGTCGTGCTCGATCGTGATTTGAAACTGCGCCAGGTCATCTCAGAAGGGGCCGTTGTTGACGCAGATTGACGAGACTTCTCCTCGCAGCAGCATGTTGGCCGAGTCGTTTGAAGCCGCAGAGGCCGTGGCGCGCCAGCTCGATGCTGACGTGGACGCGTACGCCCGCTTCGGTGCCGCATTGCGCGCAACTTCGCCTTCGTCCATCCTGACGGTCGCCAGGGGCAGTTCCGACCATGCCGCGCATTTCATGTCGTACCTGATCATGGCGCGGCTGGGCAAGCTGGTAACGTCGCTGCCCATGTCGCTGGTCACGCTGTATCAGTCGCAAATTGAGCGAAGCGGATTGCTGGCGCTGGCGTTTTCGCAGTCCGGCCAGAGCCCCGACCTGGTGGCGCCCATGCAGTATTTCTCTGCGGGCGGTGCGACCACGGCGGCCTTCGTCAATGATGCAGCGTCGCCGCTGGCCGGCGCCTCGCAGTGGGTGTTTCCGTTGCACGCTGGCGTGGAGCGCAGCGTGGCGGCCACCAAGAGTTTCATCTGTCAGTTGGTGGCGGGCGCGCGCGTGGTCGAAGCCTGGCAGCACGATGGTGCGCTCGCCGAGGCATTGCGGGCCTTGCCGGATGTACTCGCGCTTGCCGCGCAGGCGGACTGGTCAGTGGGTGTAGAAGCGTTGACCGACGTCGAGCACATGTTTGTCATCGGCCGCGGCACCGGCCTTGCGGTGGCCATGGAAGCAGCCCTCAAGTTCAAGGAGACCTGTGCCATCCAGGCTGAAGCATTCTCCGGCGCCGAAGTGAAGCATGGCCCCATGGCGCTCATCGACAAAGGCTATCCGCTTCTGGTATTTGCGCCGCCGGGGCCCGCCCAGGCCGGGTTGCTCACGATGGCCGACGAGATGAGGGCGCGCGGTGCACTGGTGTTGTTGGCGGCACCGGCGGGCACGCCGCATTGTCAGTTGCCGGTCGCGGCTTCCGGCAATTGCGAGCTCGACCCCATCAGCGCCATCCAGAGTTTCTATCCGATGGTCGAAGCGCTTTCGCGCGCACGTGGTTTTGATCCGGATCGCCCGCGACATCTGGCCAAGGTCACGCGAACGCGGTGATAGCTGCCTGCCGGCGGCGGTCAAACGCCGGCAACTGGTATTATTTTGGTATCTACACGTAAAGCCGAGCCTGGTCGCTTACCAGCCAGCGATCTCGCGCGTCACCACACCCGCCTACAATTGGACATGCTCAATACCGAAACCCCCAGCGCGAAACACACGGAGCTTGATCTGTATCCAGTCGAGCAACTGGTGGATGCGCTCGCCGAGGACCAGCAGCAAGCGGTTGCAGCCGTACGC
>CAYSKY010000540.1:0-2973 GCA_964431425.1 uncultured Burkholderiales bacterium | reverse complement strand
CGCCAGCATGTGGGTCTGGTAGCCAAGCATGGATTTCCAGGTTTCCACAAACTCGACCTTGTTGCCGCCAGCGGCCGCATTGAGCTTCTTGAGCGTGCGCAGCCAGTTGGCCATGCCAAGCTTGGTCGCGGCGATGCGGTCGGAACCGACATTCTCGGTCTGGATGCGCGGATCGGTGACAAAGCGGTCCATTTCGTCCAGCCCTTCCGCTGCGGCCCAATACAGCCGGCGGTCGCGGGTGAATTCAACGGCCATCGCATCCAGCGCCTTTTGCTCTTCTGCAGGTGTCTTGCCGAATTCGCCGTAGCCCCATTTGATGGCGGCGTAGTCATACGGGCCGATGATGCCCATGAATTGCGTGACGCCATCGCCGGGTTGTGCCGCCTGGTTGAAGCGGCCGTAGGCCATGATCGAGCTGTTCGGACCGTGCACATTTACGAACTTCGGGTCGCGCAACTGTTCGATGGAGTAGGCGGTGGAGGCGATCTGGTTGTGTCGCAGCCCGAGCGTGTGGCCGACTTCATGCGCCACAGCATAGGCCAGGATCTCGCCAAGCTTTTTCTCAGGCAAGGGCAGGGTTTTGGCTTCCGGGTCGATGGTATGCATCATGCCGAAGTAGTAGCGACCGAAACCATCAATCACGCTGGGCCAGACCTGGATATGCGCCGACAGCGCCTCGCCGGTGCGCGGGTCTACCGCATGGGGCCCCATGGCATTGATGCGGTCCTGCGGCAGCCAGCGGATTACGTTGATCCCCACATCTTCGGCCGACCAGTTCGGATCCTGCTGTGGCGTGGGGGCGTCGACGGCGCGAATGGCATCGGAAAAGCCCGCTGCGCGAAATACCGGTTCCCAGCGGTTCACGCCGTCCTTCACGTAGTTTCTCCAGCGCTCCGGAATGCCGGGCCCGATATAGAAAATGATCGGCTTGACCGGGTCAGACACCGCGGCGCCCGGGTTGGCCTTTTCCAGACGGAATCGTTGGATGACAGCATTCTTGGCTTCCGCCGCGCCCGAAGATGCTTCGAATTCGAGCTGGTCGGTCCAGAAGTAACCGACGCGGCTGTCGAAGCGGCGGGCGGTCATCGGCTTGGAAGGCAGGAACAGGAAAGAGTGACCGACCACCACCGACAGCGGCACCGGGCCGGCTGCCGGCGCGGACGGCACAGTGGCCATGAAGGTCAGGTGCGAGCGAATGTTGAGGTTGGACGAAAATGCCCGCACCGATTCAATGTACGAACGCTCCGGGTCCACCGCCACCGGCATCACGCCCAGCGTTGCGAGCATGCTGCGGGGGCTGATGCTCGCCACTTCCGCTGAAAATGTCTTGGTGGCATCTACCACCACGCTACCATCCGCTGCGCTGGCCAGAATCGGCAATACCGCCAGGGCCGGGCCGACCTTGGTCTGCTCGATGGCGAGGTCGATAGGGCGTACCTTCTGGAAGCTGGACGAGATACCGGTATCCGCCATGCCGGACTTGGTGCCGGGTTCCGACGGACGCTCCGCGCCGCTGCGGTTGGTGACCTTGCCGGACATGTCGCGGATGATCACCATGCCGGGCTTGCGTTCCAGTTGCACCACCTGGTTGGCGACCTGCATGCCGTTATTGGCAACGAATTCCGGCGGCGCGGCAACCACTTCGGCGTACCAGAGCATGGCCTGGCCGAAGGCATCCTTGGGTATCGACAGCAGGACGTGACCGTCCTTGCGATAGGCGGTGATGCGGCCGGCGCCTACGCGCTCGGCACCTTGCAGGATCGCCTCCGCTGTTTTGGGCGCGGTGGCTGCGGGTGCGGCCACCTGTGCCCCTGCCGGCAACGTATGGGCCATCCACAGCGCGACGCTGAGCGCGGACAACGCCGCGCCGGCTTTTCGTGAGTGTTTCATGTGTTTCCCCTTTGGCTTCTGGTTGATGGTCTGACTGCGTGAAAAAAGGTTGGCCGGATGTGGCAGATCTGACTACTTTGCGGCTGCGGCGTGCTCGACACTGACGGCAACCGCGTCGGTAAACACAGCGTGGAAGTCCTCGTTCTCCTTTAAGCGGGAGATGTCATAGTTCCTGGGCAGCGACACGACCACGGTCCGTTTGGCGCCGCGCAACGTGGCGGTGCGCGCCTTGCTATCCACGGCAAACACCTTGGCAATGATTTCAACGGTACGCTCTTCGGTGAAGCCAGGCGTGCCGCCAGGCACACTTCCGGTGGTTTTGACGGTCTCAATGCGTTCGCGATTGCCGCTTGCCGAGGCGGGCTCGAGGCGCGACACCTGTGCGACCAGATGACGCACCACCAGCTCATCGCCCAGCCGCACCTGGGCCAGATTCTTCACCTGCGCCGGGACATGGATGCTGTGCAGGCTGCCGTCCGGTCCGAGCAGCGTGAGCATGCGGGCGGGCTTGTCGAGTTCCACCACGCGGGCGCGGATTTCAGTGGCGGTGGCGCTGAGATTGGTATCTCCGGATTGGGCGGCGAGAACGCCGACGGCGGCACTCTGGGCAATGGCGGCGGCGGGCAACAGCAGTGCGGCGGCAACGGCAACGCGGGACAAACAGTTCATCAAGTTCTCCATGTCGGGGGGTTACGTTTATCGGCAATTCTTGGGATCATGCAGAATCGGTCGTGCCCCGCTTCGGAGAGCTGAGCAAGTTGAAAACGCAAATGTCGGTGGTCGCGCTGCAAGCGCGACTGATACACGCCGCCCGCCTTGCCGGCTGCGCATTGGTTGCCCTGCTGATGGGCGCATGTGCCCATCAAAGCGTTGCGCCGTTGCCGCAAAAAACGCCTGTGACCGTACATTCCGCCGCGCCGAAACCCGGCGGCCTGCTGGCCGAAGCGGAAGCGGCGTTGCTGTCCCGTACCGGGGCGGAGAAGTCCGGTTTCCAGCTGCTGGATGTGAACGAAAGCGGACTGCGCTGGCGCCTCGCACTGGCCGACAGTGCCGCCCACACGCTGGACCTGCAGTACTACACCT
>CAYSKY010000539.1:0-2976 GCA_964431425.1 uncultured Burkholderiales bacterium | reverse complement strand
ACGGCCGCCTCACCCATGACCAGGACCGGCTGGGCGTTACTGGCGCCTTCCAGATCAAGCCCTGGAGTGGCACATTGGTGACGCTGGACATGCTTTATTCCAAGTTGAAAGCCACCCGCCAGGAAGACTTCCTGGAAGCCATCTCCTTCAGCCGCTCGGCGGCGCAAGGCGGCAAGCCGCAGACCAGCGTGGTGGAAACCGCATACGCATCCAACGGCGCACTGCTGTACGGCGTCTACAACGGCGTAGACATCCGCGCCGAATCGCGCTTCGACAAGCTGGAAACCACCTTCACGCAGCCGACGTTGTCCATCGAACACGAGATCAACGAATCGCTGAAGCTCAACGCCAAGATTGGCCGGGCCGATTCCAAGTTCCGCAACCCGATCCAGACCACCACCACGCTGGATGCGCTCAACGACAACGGCTACACGATCGACTTCCGTGGCAGCGACCGTCTGCCGGTCATCCGCTATCCGTTTGATGTCACCCAGGCTGGCGGCGCGCTCACGCTGGTCGGTGTGCCGGTTGTCACCAGCGGCACGCAGCCCACCACGGTGCCCAACACCACCACCAGCGAAATCCGCATCCGTCCGCAAGGCTCGAACAACCGCACCGACCTCGCCCACGTGGACCTGTTCTGGGACTTCATGCCCGAGCGCCTGAGCTTCCGCGCCGGTGGTGACTTCAAGAAGTACACGTTCGACACCTTTGAGTTCCGCCGCGTCAACCAGAACGACACTATCTTCGCGCCGCCCAACGGCACCTCGGTCGCCAGCCTGACGACCACGCTGGTGGATTTCGGCCGCGGCCTCGGTTTGCCGGCAGGCACGCCCACCACCTGGGTGATCCCGAACCTCAATGCCATCGCCTCGGCCTACAACATCTACTGCAACTGCCTGCAATCGGGCCCGGCCGGCGGCCCCGGCGACTTCACGCTGTCGTCGATCACCAATGGCAACGCGCGCGGCAACAACCGCTCGGTGGTGGAAAAGGACGACGGCTTCTTCCTGATGGCCGACTTTGCCGAACGCATCGCCGATTTCCCGGTGCGCGGCAATATCGGCGTGCGTTACGTCAAGACCCGCCAGAGCGCCACCGGCTTCCAGGCCAATGCAGGCGGCACCGAAGTCACCGTGAACAACAGCTACAACGACACGCTGCCCTCGGCCAACCTGGCGATCAACGTCACCCGCGACTTCATCGTGCGCCTGGCCGCCGCCAAGGTGATGGCCCGCCCGCAGCTGGGCAACCTGAGCCCGGGCGGCTCCATCAGCACTACCGGCACGCTGTCAGTCACCGCCGGCAATCCGCTGCTGCAGCCGTTCCGCGCCAAGACCTTCGACTCCAGCTTCGAGTGGTACTTTGATCGCAACTCGCTGCTGGCTGTGGGTCTGTTCTACAAGGACATCGGCACCTACATCCAGAGCCTGCGCACCAACATCCCGTTCAACCAGACCGGCCTGCCGCTGACGCTGCTGCCGTCCAACTTCAACGGGTCGGAAGTGTTCCAGGTCACCACGCCGATCAACACCAACGGTGGTGCGCTGAAGGGCTATGAAATCAACTACCAGCAGCCGTTCACGTTCATGGGCGGCTGGGCGCGCAACTTCGGCACCCTGCTGAACTACACCTTCGTGAAATCGAAGATCGAGTACCTGGTCTCACCCACCAGCGCCACCACCATCACCGACGACCTGTTGAACCTGTCACCGAAGTCGTACAACGCCACGCTGTACTACGACGACGGCAAGTTCAGCGCGCGGGTCTCGACTTCGTATCGCAAGTCGTTCCTGCAACGCGTGCCGGGGCAGAACAACAACGACGTGGAAGGCAAGAACAGCACCACCAACGTCGACGCCTCCATCAGCTACAAGCTGACCCCGCTGATCGACCTGACGCTCGAAGGCGTCAATCTGACCAACGAAGCCAACGACCAGTTCATCAGCCGCGCGCGCAACAGCTCGGTGGTCTATCACAAGACCGGTCGCGAGTTCATGGTGGGTGTGCGCGCCAAGTTCTAGTTTGTCGTAGGCCGTTCCTCGTTGATACCCCGGCCTCGTGCCGGGGTTTTTCTTTTCAGGTCCTGACGCTCCCGTCGCGCACACGGCGCGTCCGGTAGTATGGTTGTCGTATTCAGGTGAAACTCCAGCACTGGTGCGGCGTTCAGGGCATAAATGGCTGGAACGCCGCGCCAGTACTGGACTTTGGCCATTTCTGCTCGCCGGCGAGCAAACGTTCTTGATGCCCGTCATAGGCCCGCCATCGGACCGGGGCTATGCTTTTCCCATAGAACAACCATCCCTTTCGCCGGGCGTGTGACCGCGGGGCGAAAGATGCAGCGACGCGCAGCTACCCGCGTCCGCGCGGAACCAGCGGGGCCCCACGGCCTCTCATGCTCAGGAGATATCCCCAATGAATGACCGCGTCACCGTCGCCATCCCGCTTGCCGAAGTTCGCGGCAAGATGAAGGCCCGCGCCACCCCCAAGGGGCGGCAGGTGGACCCGCAGGCCCGCGCCGACATCGCCGCGCTGCTGTCTGGCCGCGAAGTGCGCCGCGACCTGCTGATCGAATTCCTGCACCTTATCCAGGACAAGTTCGGTGCGTTGTCGGCCGCACACATGGCGGCGCTGGCCGAGGCGATGAAGATCGCGCAGACCGAAGTCTATGAAGTCGCCACGTTCTACCACCACTTTGATGTGGTGAAGGAAGGCGAAGAATCGCCGGCGGCGCTGACCGTGCGCGTGTGCGAAACATTGAGCTGCGCCATGGCAGGCGCCGATGACCTGCTCAAAAAGCTGCCAGCGATCCTGGGCAAGGATGTGCGCGTGATCGCCGCCCCTTGCATCGGCCGCTGCGCGGAAGCACCGGCCGTGAGTGTGGGCCAGAACGCGTTTGGTGACGCCACGGCGGAAAAAGTCGCACTCGCCGTGAAAGAAAAACAGGTGCGCGGCCTGCCGGGCAATTACACCAAC
>CAYSKY010000538.1:0-2977 GCA_964431425.1 uncultured Burkholderiales bacterium | reverse complement strand
CCTCTGCCGGATGGGCACCGCTTCCCGATGCGCAAATATGCCCTGCTGCGCGAGCGGCTGGCGGCCAGCGGGGCCTTCCCGCCCGAATCGTTTTGCGTCCCGGCGGCGGCCACTTTCACCGAACTCACCCGCGCCCATGCACCGGACTATGTGGAGCGGGTCGAGCGCGGTGAACTGAGTGCTGCGGAAATGCGCGCCATCGGCTTTCCCTGGTCGCCTGCGATGGTCGAGCGCTCCAAGCGATCATCTGGTGCCACCATCGAAGCCTGCCGCGCGGCACTGGCCGATGGCGTGGCCGCCAACCTCGCCGGCGGCACCCACCACGCCTTCTACGATCGCGGCGAAGGCTTTTGCGTGTTCAACGACACGGCGGTCGCCGCCCGCGCCATGCAGGCCTAAGGCCGTGTGGAGAAGGTACTGGTGGTGGACTGCGATGTGCACCAGGGCAACGGCACGGCGTCGATACTCAGCGGTGATGATTCCGTATTCACCCTGTCGATTCACGGCGCGAAGAACTATCCCTTCCGGCGCGAAGTGGCCAGCGATCTGGATGTCGATTTGCCAGACGGCACCGGCGACGCGGAATACCTCGCCGCACTCGACGCGGCGCTGGCGCAAGCCTTCGGCGCCTTCACGCCGCAGTTGGTGATCTACCTCGCCGGGGCTGATCCGTACGAGGATGACCGGCTGGGACGTCTTAAGCTGACCAAGGCGGGGTTGCTGGCGCGGGATGAAAAGGTATTTGCGGCTTGCCGGTCACGCGGGATCGCGGTGGCGATCACCATGGCAGGGAGCTATGCGCGGAAGATTGAGGACACGGTGGAGATTCATGCGGCGACGATTTTGCGGGCGCGGGAGGTTTGGTTCGGCTAACGTCGGATTCCTTGTGTAGGCTAACGCCTGTATTCGCTAGTCTGCGCAGATCAATGGCTTCGGTGTCTGCAGACTCGAAGGCTATCCCAATGTTCGCGGGCAAATTCGACAACCCTTGACGCCATCTTTGCGACCACTTCGGGCGGGAAGTGCTGCAGTAGGTCACCATACCGAACGTGATTTGGGTATTGCGAGGCACCTAGACTTTCAGCGTCGACTAGATTGCCGACTGTCGTTGATGACTCACCAAACTGTATGTCGTATGAGCGAAGGCGCGAGGCAGAAACCATTTCGCTAGTGCCAGTCAACACATCGACCTCTATCTCGCACTGCCCAAGAAGGCTAAGTAGGTCTGCCAGTCGATGTGAGCGACTGCGAATTTCACTCAGCGGTATGCCTGCTTGTTCCAACATCGATTTGAGCGATATCTCGCACGATAGAAGACTCAGGTAAAGGGCAGTTCGTTTCGCTTCGAGATCGTAAACGCCATCGGCCACTACTAGGTGAGCGACTTCAGCAAGTTTTTCTCCGAAAGAGATGTCGTATTCAGGCACGTTGGCAACGGAGCGGCTCAGCCAGATTGAGTTCTCAGTAGTTGATGGAGCAAGGCTAAGGCAATTTAATAGTTTGATTGGCCACAGACCTCTATCTACCACTCGGCAACTTCTTCAACTCAGTGGCAAGGAATGACCTTGCTTCTGGTGCTGAAAGCTGAATTCCGCAACTGTTCACAGTCGTCAATTGTTTAAGAATTGCTTGATCGCTAGTCGCGAAATACTTGCGTTCAAGAGTTTTACTGAATCCACATCTTGCAATGAGAAATTGCTCGTACCAAGGGGGACGGCGCCCTAGCTGTTCTTCTACTTCGTCACGGGTGAGCCAGTGGACCTCGGTTGATGCTCGTTGAAACATCTTGTCAATTAGGCTGGTAGGTACGTCCAAGTCCTCCAAATGCGATCGGGCTAGGCGGAGGGCATCTTTCTGAAGCGCCTCCGCTTCCTTGGCACTGGCCGACACCAATCTTCGCGGATGAATGAAGGGCCGGTGGATGCCCAGAGATCGAATACCGGCATCACGAAATGCAGCCGCCGAAAATATGAAGAAGCAGGCGCTTACACACGGCCCGGTCGCCTCACCAACAAACACAGACGAATAGGTGCCTTTGACAAGACGAGAGATCTTCAGTGCCTCTTGAATATCACCTCCTGGCGACGCGAGAATGAAACCGGTTGATCGCCAAAATCGAGCGGTGTCTCTCCTGATTGTATCCAGTAAAAACTCATAGTCGCCAGGCGCTATTTCCCCCTTGAGCAGTAGCGCCTCGCTCGACAACACGGAACCGTCAAACGGATTTAGATGCGTGTAGCTTATTTCAAGCGCTCTTGCGGGCCAAATTGAAATGCTCGCACAAGTCAAAAGGATGGAAAGGAGTTGTCTCATTGCAACACTCCTGTTTTTGATGGGCAGCGAAGATTGATGCTCAGAACCTGATTTGATGATTCCATATCGTCTCCCGCCACCACACAGCATCCAATGAAAATATAGAAAATGACTTGCAGCTTATCATCGTCTTTGCCGGGGAGTGCTACTGCCTAGTGTTCAGGTACCGGGTGCGAATAGGTGAGGAGGTTGAAAACGCCAAACCCCAGCACCCACGCCCCTCCCAGCCCAAAAATGCCCCGAAACCCGCGCCAATGCTGGACTTTAGCCCCTTGATGCGGGCTACCGCTTGTCGTGAATCAGCTTGCCCAGATGCGCTGGGAACACGCCGGTTTTGCGATCGGCGTAGTAGTGCTTGAGCGCTTCGCTGATGGTGCGAAACGCCAGTTCGTCCCACGGGATTTCGTGTTCGCTGAAGAGGCGCACTTCCAGGCTTTCCGGGCCGGCGCCGAAATCGAGATCGACGAGGCGGGCGCGGAACAGCATGTACACCTGGCTGATCTGCGGCAGCGAGAGCGTGACGTAGAGTTGTTCGATGTCCACCCGTGCCTGTGCTTCTTCCAGCGTTTCGCGCGCAGCACCTTCCTCGATGGTTTCTCCTTCTTCCATGAAGCCGGCCGGCAGGGTCCACTTGCCGTAGCGCGGCTCGATGGCGCGCTTGCAC
>CAYSKY010000537.1:0-2984 GCA_964431425.1 uncultured Burkholderiales bacterium | reverse complement strand
GTGGAAATCGACACCCACACTGCGGACGGATTGAAGGTGGCGCTGGAGCACCGCGAGCCGGGCATCCCGCTGGTCTGCCTGGAAACGGCATTGCCCGCCAAGTTCGAAGCCAGCATGGTCGAGGCGCTGGGCCGCAAACCTTCCCGGCCAGCCGGTCTGGAGGGCATCGAGGCGCTGCCACAGCGCTGCGAAGTCATGGATATGGATGCGGAAGCGCTGAAGCGCTACATCGCAAAGGCCATTGACGGCTGATCGGCCCCGGACAAAAGGTCAAGAATCCAGCATTGGCGCGCCTCTCCAGCCATTTTCGGCCTGGAGGGCGCGCCATTGCTTGAGTTTTAGGTTCGGAAACTTCAATTAACCTACTGCGCGATCAAACTTCGCGCCTCTGGTGCTCTGCGTACTCTCGTACGCGTCCGCTCCTCGACACGAATTTTGACCGCTCGCTACGGTTTCTAGAAGTTCCCGTTTGTCGCGTCGCGACTAAGCCCGCCGCGGCCGCTGTTTGGGCGAGATCGACTTAATCACGATCTGGTGCTTGTCGCTGGGTGAAAACGGCACCTTGGCCTGTTTGATGGCCGCCAGCATCAGCTCACGCACGTCGGGAGACAGCAGCGTGTACGGCTCGGTGAGGCGGATGTGACGCACCACGGTGCCATCACCCCCGAGCAGTTTCTTCGGGTCTGGCAACGCCGCGCCGTGCAGGAAAAACAGCGTCACCCACTTCGGGTAAACCGCGATGGAGAACACCGCGTCGGCGGTGTGGGAATTGGGACCGAAGCCGATCGCTAGCGCGTTGAAATTGTCGTACACCAGTTCAGTGGCGCAGGGCAGCAAGGCGCGCATGCGTTCCAGTTCCTCGCGTGCCCTCCCGGCGACGTTGGGCGAGAACTTGTTGATGAATTTGTCCAGCTGGGCCCGCGCTTCGGCTTGCGTCATGTTCCGCTCCCTGCACGAAAAAACATCAGATAGGCGGTCAGCAACGCGAGCAGGATGCCGCTGATGATGCCGCCGAACAGTGTCAGTGCGACGCGCTGGTCCGCGTCCCGGTCGGATTGCGGGTCGGATGCCTGCGTACCGCTGGCAGTCACGCGACGCCGCTCCCGCAGGCAGAACCCCAGCACACCCGCCATGATCGCCGAGAACGCCAGCAGGATGGTGAGCAGGGAGATGTCCATGACCCGGTTTACTTTTTGGCCGGCTCACCCGCGGGCGGCGCGGCGGGCGGTGCGGATTTCGGCGGGGACAGATCGTCTTCCAGTTTGTCCATCGCTGCCGACGGCACCTTGCCGTCATGCACCATGCGCAGCCTGCGCTGCAGGTAGGCGTCGCGCAGGAACTGGTATTTGTCGAGCGCAGCCTGATCCAGTGTGTCACCCGCGCCGAGCAGGCTGGCACGCTGGTTCAACCGCTCAAAGCCGGACGTGGCATTGCGGGTCGGTATGTGGTCGACCTGATTGGGCCAGGAGACATAGGAGTCCGCATAGCGGCCGGTGGCGTCGCGCAGCGTAGAGGGGCCCATGAACGGTACCATCAGATACGGGCCGGATCCGACGCCCCACTTGCCGAGCGTCTGGCCAAAATCCTCCTCGTGTTTCTCCAGCCCCATCGGCGTAGCCACGTCGAACAGCCCCAGTACGCCCAATGTGGAATTGACCACGAAGCGGCCGAGGTCGTTGAGCGCATCGCGTGGCTTGCCCTGCAACAGGTTGTTGACGGATACCGAAACATCCCCCACGTTGCTGAAGGCATTGGAGACGCCTGAGCGCACAAAGGATGGCGTGATCGCCTGGTAGCCCTGGGCGACCGGCTTCAGCACCGCGCGATCCACGGCGTCGTTGAAGGCATATGTGCCCCGGTTGAGTCCTTCAAGCGGGTCAGCCGGGGGCGCCGATGTGGTGGCACAGCCCGCGAGCAGAAGGCTGGCGGCAAGAGAAAAGGCAGGCAGTGGGCGAAAAATCATGTGGGAAATTCGATCCTGAAAAAATGAAGCGGGCTTGCGGCGGAAATTGCGGGTTCAGTGCATCGTGAAGCGCATCGACAGGTCGAGCGCAACAATATCCTTGGTCAGGCTGCCCACCGAAATGCGCTGTACGCCGGTTTCGGCGATGGCGCGCACCGACTGCAGATTGACGCCGCCGGACGCCTCGAGTTCCACATTCTTGAATGCGGCGGCGATGGCAACCGCCTCGCGCATGGTGGTGACAGACATATTGTCGAGCAACACCAGTTTCGCGCCGCAGTCCAGCGCCTCGCGCAGCTGTTCGAGGGTTTCGACTTCAATTTCGATCATGGTATCGCGTGGCGCCTGGTGCTGCACCAGCGCGAAGGCCGCAGCGAGGGCCTGGCGGATGCCGCCGGCAGCCATGATGTGGTTTTCCTTGATGAGGATGCCGTCGAACAGTCCCGTGCGATGGTTGATGCCGCCGCCGGCGCGAACCGCGTATTTCTGGGCCAGTCGCAGGCCGGGCAGGGTCTTGCGGGTGTCGAGGATTTTGGCGCCGGTGCCCTCCACCGCGGCAACAAAAGCGCGGGTGCGAGTGGCCACGGCCGACAGCGTCTGCAGGAAATTGAGGCCGGCACGCTCGGCGGTCAACAGCGCGCGCGCCGGACCGGTCAGTTCGCAGATCTGCGCATCGGCAATGACCTCGTCGCCGTCTTCAACGTGCCAGAACAATTCGCAATCGGGGTCCACCTCGGTAAAGCAGCGTTCAAACCACTCGCGCCCGGCAATCACACCCTGTTGCCGCGCGATGACGCGCGCGGTGCCGCGGGCGCCGGCGGGGATGAGCATGGCGGTCAGGTCGCCCGAACGCACATCTTCGTTGATGGCGCGGGTGACATCCTCGGTGATGCTTTTTTCCAGTTCGAAATTTTGATCTGACATGGTGATGACCTGAAAAACCCCTTGAATTGAGGGGGCTTGTCCCTATCTGAAGTGCAACGTTGCACGCAAAGTGAATCAACCAAACCATTCTAGGCCG
>CAYSKY010000536.1:1513-2986 GCA_964431425.1 uncultured Burkholderiales bacterium | reverse complement strand
ACGCTGGTCCCAGCCGCCAACCTGCCGCTTGCAAAAACCCGCGCCCTTGTAGAGCGTTTCGAGCCCGGCTTTCGTGTAGTCGGCCTTGTGCAGGGCGATCAGTTCGTCCAGCACATTGGTGCATAGCCTGCGCACTTGCGTGGCATCGAGCTAGACGTCACGAGGCAGATTGGCGCGCGGAATGATGCCTTCGAGGCGTTCCATGACATAAAAATCGCAGCCCAGCACGGCGTGATCATCACAGGCGGCAACCATGGTCGGCACCGTCGGATAGACCGGCTTGAGTGTATGCTGGATGCGGTACTCGCGCATCATGTCGTGGGCGGAGGCCGCCTTGGTGCCGGCAGGCGGACGGCGCAAGATCAAATCGCGGTCGGGATACTTGAGCCGATATGTCCAGTTCGACGCGCCGCCCGAGTATTGGGTGATTTCGGGCGCGCCCCGCAAATCCGGCACTTGCGCCTTGAGCCAGGCATCGACGGCGGCGATGTCGAGCTCTTCACCCTGACGCACAGCCCCGCCAACGTCTACTGCGCCGGATGGCTTCGTTGAAGATGCTTCAGCCACCGATTCTCTCCGTTCCCTGTTCCGTGACCATGAATACCGCACTGGCACGGGCAATGCGCTCGTCGCCCTTGCTGACGTAACAGTTGGCAAAGGCCAGGCGCGCGCCGCGTTTCTGAATATCCACCCGCACTTCCAGCCAGTCGCCGATCGCTGCCGCGCCGGCGAAATCGACCGTCAGATTGGCAGTAAGCAGGGGCGTCGGCGGCTCGGAGGCAAAGGCGATGGCATAGCCCATGGCGACGTCGGCCAGCGTCGCCACGAAACCGCCATGCAGGATACCCCGCGCATTGCCGTGTTTGGCCTGCACGCGAAAACCCAGCACCATCTCCCTGCCCTTGCCGCGCACAAAAAGCGGCCCGAGCAGATCCAGCACCGGGCTCGATCTGGTCAGGGGGAGGAAGCCCGCAGGTGGATTGTGGTCGGCGTTCATTTGCCCTTGGATGAACCGCCAAAGCCGCGCTTGGCGATTTCGATCTTGGAAATCACGCCCTTATGCACTTCATCGGGGCCGTCCGCCAGGCGCAGGGCGCGCGCCTGGGCGAAGAAGCCAGTCAGCAGAAAGTCGTGGGTGAGACCGTGGCCACCGTGAATCTGGATCGCCATATCGACCACTTGTTGCAGCACATTCGGCGCGACCACCTTGATGGCGGAAATTTCCTGCATTGCGCCTTTGGCGCCCACCTTGTCCATCTTCGCGGCAGCATAGACGGTCAGCAATCGTGCCTGGTCGATGGCCATTCGCGCATCGGCGATGCGTTCGCGGTTGCCGCCCAGGCTGAGCAGGGGCTTGCCGAAGGCCGTGCGAGTCATGCCGCGGTCAACTGCCAATTCCAGTGCTTTTTCGGCCGCGCCAATGCAGCGCATGCAGTGGTGAATGCGGCCCGGGCCAAGACGTCCCTGGGCGAT
>CAYSKY010000536.1:0-1503 GCA_964431425.1 uncultured Burkholderiales bacterium | reverse complement strand
CATTGTTGAAGCTGACCTCGCCGTGCCCGTGCGGCGCATCGTATTCGCCGAACACCGGCAGCATGCGCTCGATCTCGACGCCGGGAGCATCGAGCGGCACCAGCACCATCGAGTGCTGTTGATGGCGGCTCTTTTCCGGGTCGGGCGTGAGCGCCATGAAAATCGCCACCTTGGCATGCGGATCGCCCAGACCGCTGGACCAGGACTTGCGGCCATTGAGGATGATTTCATCGCCATCGACCACCGCCGTGGCCTGCATATTGGTGGCATCCGACGAGGCTACTGCGGGCTCGGTCATGGCGAACACCGAGCGGATCTCGCCGGCGAGCAGGGGCATCAGCCATTGCTGCTTCTGCTCTTCGGAACCGTAGCGCCAGATCACTTCCATATTGCCCGTGTCGGGCGCGTTGCAGTTGAACACCGTCGGCGCGATCAGGCTGCGGCCTGTCTGCTCGGCAATGTAGGCGTAATCGGCGATGCTCAGGCCCTGACCGAGCCTGTCGTCAGGAATCCACATGTTCCACAGGTCTTGCGCACGCGCCATGGCCTTTAGTTCTTCGAGCACGGCGGGCACTTTCCACTGCCGCCAGTCGCCGTTGGCGGTATGGGCGCGCGCCTCCTCCCAGAATGCCGCCTCAACCGGTTCGATATGCTCGGACATGAAGGCCTTGGTACGTTGCAGATAGTCGCGTCCGCGCGGGGTCATTCCGAAATCCATGGCATTGTTCTCCGGTCGTTGGAATGCGTGATGCTAAGAGCTTGGGCTATGATGACGCAAGCGATTAACCTGCATGATGAGTCATGAACAAGATTAATTACCAAAGCCGCCTGGCGCGCTTCGATCTGAACCTTTTTCGTGTCTTTGCGACAGTTTACCGCGAGGGCAACCTGACACGGGCCGCCGACCGGCTGGCCCTGAGCCAATCGGCGATCAGCCATGCACTTTCGCGCATGCGCGAACGCATGGCTGATCCGTTGTTCGTGCGGGAGGCGCAGGGCGTGGTACCGACGCCGCTGGCGCATCGACTCTGGCCTGGCATCCGGGACGGCCTCGACATGCTGGGGCAGGCAATGATGCAGGGTGACCACTTCGAGCCGACACGCGACATCGCGAAACTCAGGCTGGCGATCAACGACAAGGCCGAGCCAGGCTTGCTGCCGCTGCTGGTCAGCGCATTGCACGCGCAAATACCCGGACTGGTCATCGAGAGCGTCCGCGTCGAACGTGACACGCTCAAGTCCGACCTTGCCGCGGGCCGGCTGGGTTTTGCCATCGACGTTTTTCACGGCACGATCGAGGGCCTTTCGAGCAGCTTGCTGTTCAAGGACGAAAGGGTCGTCGTGGATCGCCTCAAAATCGATGCCCGGCATTTGCGCACTCATGAATGCGATTCCGAAGTCAGCCTCGCCGGACGCAACGCTTGAGCGCACCACGTCAGCAGCCTCGTCGATCACGCGAATGCGTATCTTTGGATACTGATCTGTGAACGAACGGATGACAGT
>CAYSKY010000535.1:0-2994 GCA_964431425.1 uncultured Burkholderiales bacterium | reverse complement strand
CAGCATGCGGTGGCCCAGCTCAAAGGCGGTATCCAGCCGCCAGCCGTCCGCGCCGTCGCGCAAGTAGCCGCGCACCACCGAGTCGGGGGCGGCGTAAAGGTAATTGCGCACGGCCGGATTTTCCAGGTTGAGTTCCGGCAGGTTCTGGAACCCGGTCCACACTCGCGCGCCGCCGGCATACTGCGGGCCGATCGCAAACCAGTTCCGCCACGGGCTCAGCGGATTCTTGAACGCTTCCTGGAACTTGGGCGAGTTGCGGCCCATGTGATTGAACACGCCATCGAGCACCAGTTTCATGCCGCGCTTGTGTACGTCCGCCGCCAGTTGTTTGAACTCGGCGCGGGTGCCGTACTCGGGTGAGATTTCCTTGAAATCGAACGCGTCGTACTTGTGGTTGGTGTAGGCGAGATGGATGGGATTGAGATACAGCACGTCTGTGCCGAGCTGCGCGATGTAGTCAAGGCGCGTCGACAGGCTTTTCAGATCGCCACCCCAGAAATCGAGTTCCGCGCTGTTGAGTTTGGCGTCCTTCAGGTCCACGCCCGCCTTCGCAGGCTCCGTCCAGTCGCGCAACACCTTGGGTGCGGGGTAGAGCGATCGCTTGGCCTCAAGATTGGCCGAGGGCACAAAGCGGTCCACCAGCACCTGGTAAACAGTCGCGCCGTTGCGCCAGTCTTGCTCGCGCTTTTCATACACCGCAGGTTCTGCCGCCACTGCGCTGCCGGCAAACGTGGCCAACAGCAGGCCGAGGACAAAATGGAAGAGGCAGTGGCGGCGTGTACTTGGCATGGCGTGGCTCAGGTTGGTGGCATTCGGTTGGGTGATCGAATGCAGAGGTTACCAAATCTGACTGCCAGTCCGGCCATTCGCGTCGTCAGTTCGGCAATCCTTCGACAACATACGCGCGCCATTTCGTCGATTTGTCGCGCAGCGGCTTGAGCGCAGCGTACTCGGGCGATGCGTCGTGGGCCAGCGCCTCTTCCATGCTGGGGTACTGGATGATGCCGATCCACTTCGGCGCCTCGCCCGACAGGGACGTGCCCTTTGCATGACGCGCCAGGAATACCCGTGAACTCTTGAGCGCGTTGGAGCTTTGCACATACACCTTGAAACCGGCCGGGTCGGTGATCTCATACTCGACCACCAGGTATCCCGGCGGTTTGGCCGCTGCACGTGCGAGTTCGATGCCGGTTGCGCCGATGAGGGCGCCGGCAATGACGGCGAGCGAAAGTTTCCAGTTGATGTGCATGGGATGCCTTGGTTGGGGAGGGACAAATGGAGAGGTGTGCAGTACGGCAATGGTGCGCCAGACATCGCTTTCCTGAAAGTGCTGCGCGACGACTTTGCCGTTATGCTGGTCGAACATCGTGCCCAGCCTCAGACGCCAAACTCAAGCGCTGGCGTGCCTTTCAGGCCGAAAGTGTCTGGAAAGGCGCGCCAAATGGCGATCTGCGATGTTTGTGAGGCGCGGGGTATCCGGCAGCAATTGCACGGACACGACCGCAAAAACTTACTCCAGCTTGATCCCCGCCTCACTGATCACCGTCCGCCAGCGCGCCTGATCGGTTTTCAGATACGTTGCAAACTCGCCTGCGCCGCTGCCCACGACGGTCGCACCGTTCTTTGAAAAGAAGTCGCGAAACGGCTGCGATTGCGCCGCCTTCATACTGGCCTCGGTGAGTCGTTTCAACACGGGTGCCGGCGTGCCCGCCGGCGCGGTCACACCGAACCACGCGCGCGGTGTGAATTCCGGCATCTTCGCTTCGGCAAACGTAGGCACATCGGGCAACAGCGGTGAGCGCTGATTGCTGGAGATTGCCAGCGCCCGCAGTTTGCCGGACTTGACGTGATCAGTCATGGTCACCAGCGGCCAGAACGCCACTTCCACGGTGCCGGCCAACAGGTCCGTCTGCCAGTTCGAGGCGCCATAGGGGATGTGAACCAGCTTCGTGCCGGACAGTTTCTGAAACCACTCGGCGGTGATTTGCTGGAACGATCCCACGCCGGTGCTGGCGTAAGTGATCTTGCCCGGTTTGGATTTAGCCAGCGCGATGAATTCGGCCAGGTTCTTCACGGGCAGCGTGGCATTCACATACAGCACCCACGGGTGTTCGCCCAGCAGGCTGATCGGCGCGAAGTCCTTCTCCATGTTGTAGAGCGGACGGTCATAGAGCCGTGGATGCGCCGATGAATTGCCGATGGTGGACGAACCCAGCGTGTAGCCGTCGGCAGGCGACTTGGACAGCGCCTGCAACGCCAGCATCCCGGAGAACCCCGGCTTGTTTTCGATGATCACCGGCTGCCCAAGCTCCAGCGCGAGTTGCGCCGCGAATTGGCGGGCCTCCACATCCTGCCCGGCACCAGCGGGTGCACCGACCAGAATCTTGATAGGTTTGCCAGGGAAGTGCTGGGCGTGGAGCAACGTAGCAGGCAGGAGGAGCAGCAACAGCAGGACACGGAACATGTTCCGGACAGTGAATGGCATTGCAGGCTCCAAAGAACGGATGGCGGGGAGTTTGCTGCCGGATGACGCATGGCAGACCGCTGCAAGCATACCGAAAAGCAGTGGACCGTCATCACCGGGGCCGGGAGGACGGCCAAAAAAAACGGCGGTGGCGTCACCTGGACGCCACCACCGCGGGAGACGGGCTAGCGTGAACCTTGCGCCAGCACCACCACGCGCACCGAGTGGAACAGGATCATGATGTCCAGCCACAGGCGGTGGTTCTTCACGTAATAGAGGTCGTATTCAAGCTTGTCGGCCGCATCAGAGATCGACGCGCCATAGGTGTGGCGCACCTGCGCCCAGCCGGTGACGCCGGGTTTAACGCTGTGGCGTGCGTTGTAGAAAGGCACGGTTTCGCTGATCTGGCTGACGAAGAACGGGCGCTCCGGGCGCGGGCCGACCAGGCTCATCTCACCGCGCAGCACATTGAAGATCTGCGGCAGTTCGTCGATGCGTGTGAGGCGCATGAAGCGCCCGCTGCGGGTGAC
>CAYSKY010000534.1:0-2996 GCA_964431425.1 uncultured Burkholderiales bacterium | reverse complement strand
CCGAACACCGGCGCGACGTCCTGCCTGCAAGCGCCGGCCGGTTCGTACGCGGCGCTGACCGGTCAGGCACTCGCCACCCAATGCGCGGCCGGTACCTTCCAGCCTTTGCAGGGTGCCACCGCGTGCAATGCCGCGCTGCCCGGCTTCTACGTGGGCACCGCCGGCGCCACCATTGCCACCCAGTGCACGGCCGGCAGCTTTGCGGCGGTGTCGGGTTCGGTGGCCTGTGATCCGGTGCCGGCCGGGCGGTATGTCGATGTCAGCGGCGCCACCGCGGCAAGCCAGTGCCTTGCGGGCTTTTATCAGAACCAACCGGGACAAACCAGCTGCCTTGCCGCACCTGCGGGCACCTACTCTGCGCTGGCCGGGCAGACGGCCGCCACCCAGTGCGCGGTCGGCACGTTTCAGCCGGGCACCGGCAGCGTTGCCTGCCTGACGGCGCCGGCGGGCTCGTTCGTCAGTGTCACCGGCGCCACCGCGGCTTCGTTTTGCACGGCGGGGTCCTTCAGCGCAGCACCGGGCTCGGCAGCCTGCACGCCGGCACCGGCGGGACGCTACGTGGACGTCAGCGGCGCCAGTGTCGCGAGCCAGTGCCTGCCCGGCTTCTACCAAAACCTGCCCGGACAAACCAGTTGCCTCGTCGCACCCATCGGCACTTACACGGCGTTGGCAGGGTCGACAGTGGCCACGCAGTGCAGCGTGGGCACGTATCAACCCAACGCCGGCAGCACCAGTTGCCTTCAGGCACCGGCCGGCTCGTATGTCGGGTTGACGGGGGCGACTGCGGCGGCACAATGCGCGGCGGGCACGTTCAGTGCCGCGCCGGGCGCGGCCGCGTGCGACCCGGCACCGGTGGGGCGCTTTGTGGCCGTGAGTGGTGCCACGGTGGCGCAAAGCTGCACCCCCGGCACCTATCAAAGCCTGGCCGGCCAAACCGCTTGCCTCAACGCGCCCATCGGTTCGTTTGTCAGCCTCGCCGGCCAATCGGCAGCGTCGCTGTGTGCGGCCGGGTCGTACCAAAGCCTCACGGGCCAGGTCAGTTGCCTGCAAGCACCGGTCGGCACCTACATTTCCTCAGCGGGCCAGTCTGCGGCCCTGCAGTGCGCGCCGGGCACCTTCCAGCCGCTGACCGGTTCGGTCGCCTGCCTGCCTGCGCAGCCGGGCACGTTTGTGAGCGTGTCGGGTGCCAGTGTGGCGCAGCAGTGCGCCGTGGGTTTCTTCCAGGCTA
This sequence comes from uncultured Burkholderiales bacterium, assembly GCA_964431425.1. Classification (GTDB taxonomy): domain Bacteria; phylum Pseudomonadota; class Gammaproteobacteria; order Burkholderiales; family Usitatibacteraceae; genus UKL13-2. Next base: position 1,768 of record CAYSKY010000534.1, on the reverse strand, counting down.
ATGCCGGTTCGCTCGCCTGTGTTGCCGCGCCGGTCGGCCGGTTCGTGGATATCACCGGCGCCAGCGCCGCGCAGGTATGCGCCCCGGGCTTTTATCAGAACAGTACCGGCCAATCGAGCTGTCTGGCCGCACCCATCGGCAGCTTTGTGGCGCTGTCGGGCCAATCGGCGGCGACGCAGTGCGCGGTCGGCACCTTCCAGCCTTCCACGGGTTCGTTGAGCTGCATTCCCGCGCCCGCTGGCATGTTTGTCAGCGTGCTCGGTGCCACCGTAGCCAACTTCTGCCCCATCGGCACCTTCCAGTCCAATACCGGTGCGGCCGCCTGTGATCCCGCCCCGGCCGGGCGCTTTGTCAGTGTCACCGGGGCCACCAGTGCGCAGGCCTGCGTTGCCGGCACGTATCAGCCCAATGCCGGCGCCACCTCCTGCCTGACGGCCGACCCCGGCCGCTTCGTGGATTTGTCGGGCGCGACCACGCAGCTGCTGTGCAGCCCCGGTACGTTCCAGCCGGTGGCCGGCAGCACGGTTTGCAACCAGGCGCAGCCGGGATTCTTTGTGGCCACGGCCGGTGCCACCGCGCAGACGGCTTGCGCGCCAGGCTCCAGTTCACCCGCCGGCGCCATCGCGTGTACGCCGGACGCGGCACTGGTGCGCGTGGTGTCGCGCAAGTTCCACGGCAACGTGCCGACGCCGTTTGATCTGCCGATCGATACGCAGGCGCCAGTCGGCGGTAATGTCACGGTGGAGCCGCGCCGCGGCACCAGCGGCCACACCATCGTGTTTGTATTTGACGCACAGGTGAACGATCCGGGCGCGGTGTTGGTGACCGATGCACTGTCGGTAACGCAGCCCAACGTGACACTGACCGCCGCCGGCAATGAAGTCATCGTCGACATCGGCGGCAACCTCGAAGGCAAGCGTCTCAATATCGCGCTCAGTGGTGTCAATGGCACGCTCAGCCAAAACGTCGCGGTGGGCTTCCTGATGGGTGACGTCAACAACGACCGCAGCGTGAAGACCGCCGACGTCTCCAGCGTGAAGGCACGCGCCGGGCAGACGGTCGATGCCAACAACTTCCGCTACGACATCAACACGTCCGGCAAGATCAACGCCATTGATGTGCTGACGGTGAAGGTGCTGGCGTTCCTGAATCGCACTTTGTAGGTCGGCTCAACGACATTACAAAGGCGACTCTCCCCGGCGAAGGCAGGGGAAGGGATTGAACGGCCCGTTGTAGGCGTGGCTGTCTGCCGACTAGGTGTGTATTGCGGAAATGCCAAGCACCAGTACCGGCGCGCCTTCCAGGCCATTATTGCCCGGAGGGCCGCGCCAGTGCTTGTCTTTTGGCCTTTTGTGCTGGGGCAGCCGGGATTCAGGGCGACGTGCCCGGTACCAACTGCGACCACGCATCCAGCAAGCCGATGTAGAACAGTCGATGCGCCTTGACCGGTCCTGCGCTGGTGGTCAGCGCGTGCATCTTGCTGCCGTCGTAGGCGATCACCACCACCTTGTCGCGCAGGCGTGCGACGTCAGCTTTGCCATCGAGCAGTTGTGAAAATGATGTGTAGGCAAGTTCGCGCGACTCAATCTTGCCGAGGCGGATCTGGTTGTTCTCGTCGAGTTTCACGGCGATGATCCAATTGCGCGACCATTCATAAATGAAGAGGCAGTGATCATATTCCTTGGGCAGCTTCGATGCGGATTGGAGAGCATCATTGTAGCGGTAGACCGGGCCCGCCATCGCCGTGCGTCCTCCACCCGCGTTGAGC
>CAYSKY010000533.1:0-3007 GCA_964431425.1 uncultured Burkholderiales bacterium | reverse complement strand
CAGCAGCTGGTCCTGTACGCTCGCAGCGCCCGTTGACGTGCCGATGTCAGCAACCGGTGTGTTGGACGCGGACCTGAAAACGAAAAAACACGCGCTGTCGCTCACGCTGCTGGCCACCAAGGAGGTGGCATTCAACTGCGTCCATTCACGCTCCGGTCCCTACAAGAAAAAGCAGGGCGTTTCGCTCTACATCGGTACCGGCTTCCCCGGCGCGCAGTCCAACACCCAGCTGCCCTTCACCGACCCGGCACGCCTCGCCGCCAGCTACACACTGATGCCAACCGCCGACACGAAAAATACCGGCCCGATCGTTCAGGAATGGGATTTGCGGCTGGTACGTTGAGGGCGGGGTTGTTGCTGGCAGAGTCGATGGCGTTGCGTTGTGTGGTGACGCTGCTGAATGGCTGCTTTTGGAAAAGGTGTGGGACCGGTTTCGACCCGTATCGGTCCTTCGCATTTCTACAAAGCGGACATTCGCTGCGCAGGGGCTACTTAGGGCAATTCTCAGATGAGCTTTTGAACTTTGAGTCCGTAAGTTCGCGCCACGTAATCTTGCTTGGTGCCGTAGCTTCATTTGGTGACAGTGCAACATCCACCTGGAAGAAACCATATTGCACATCGCTCGCTACAGACTTGTGGCCAGGCGACGTCACAACCAGTTGAAAAGGCAGGCCATCCGCGAGATTGAAGGCGAAGCAGCCGTTCTCGCCTGTCAGCATCTGCGAACCGAAAAGAGTTACAGAGGCATTTGCGACGGGGCGACTCATGTCGTCAAGCACGGCACCTGTTACGTGCGTCCCGCGATGGCAGGGGAAAAAGGCACAACAGCCAGCCAAAAGCGTGGCAGCAGTTAGTGCAATCGCGCCCATTCGCAAGGTTCGCATCAAGCTCTCAAAAAACTGTTCACTGGGCGTCTGGAACTGGCCGAAAGCTGTAGTTGGGCTGACTACCAAACGACCAGCACGACCTAAGTTGAAGGTCCGCAGTCATGTTCCTGGCAAAGTTCGCCCGATTCTGTATACCAACGATAAATGCCATGGCGCTTCCCGCGATGAAAAGTGCCATTCTCTTTGGGACGACCGTTGTCCCACCAAGACTGATACTTGCCGTGGTACTCCCCGTCGCTCATTTCTGCTTGCAGAATCAACGTTCCCTGAGGCGACCACGAACGGATTAGGCCATTTGGCTTACCGTCGCGGTATTCGGCTTCGGATAGTTTTATCCCGCCTTGGCCAACAATTGTCCGAACTTCAAGCGCAATACTCAACTTGAGTCTCCTCTAAACATTGTGCTTTAGTGACCGACTGCTCCTGGCCGATTTGAGTCACTCAATACTATGCAGACTTTCGACCCAAAGCGGACTTTCGGTAATTCTGAAAGCGGACCTTAACGGTTGAAGTAACCGGCCGTTTCGGGCGGCGCGAAGCGACGCTTGCAAAGGGCCGGGTTGGCTGAGATGTTAGGCCAGATACGTATGTATCTGCGGAAACCATTATTCCTTGAACGCCACATGTCTCTTGAGATGCTTTAGAGTAAGTTTCCGCGTTACTACCCGTCCAAACTCGTTAACCGCATTTGCCCAATTCGAAACTTCCGAAGATTCAATTTGAGAGAGCTCAAGATCCATTGTCTTTGCCGTGGTGCTTTTAAAATCGCATCTGTGAACGATTAGATGGCGTCGTTCGGATAGTTGATCTAGAACGGCGAAAAGATGCCTTACGTCGTCAAGCTTAAAATCCAGATTGGTTAGCAATGCTGCGATCTCTTTCGAATTGCTGAAGGATTTACGCTCAAGATGTGCGTGTATGGACGAGTCGATTAGTTCCGCAACTGTTAGGTGCTGATGTTCGACCAATGCGCCAAGGAAAAACTTTTCTGGCCGCTCTCGACCGACGCCCACGAGTGGCACATCATTGATAACTGAGGCGGGGGCGAAGCGTAAATATGCGGCCGCTACCGTCCTTAAAAAATCTTCCAAAGACGCATGCAATAACACAACAGCTGCGCGGAGCATATCGTCAGCGATAATCTTGTCGGTGGGGCGCAGTTTCTCTGCCGCTTCACTCATTCGTCCGATTCGACCGGACGCATATCCGAGCCTTGAGGCTTGGGCAGCCAGCGCGTCAATGATGCCCACAATATCTCGCGCAACCGCTGGCGCAAATCCGCTCTCAATAAGTTGCTCTATCTCAGGATTGGAATTTGCCATCGTGTGCGATGTGGCCTAACGATTAAGGTGAGGGGTGCGCCGCCGTTGGCGCGTCCCGGTAAGCGAAGTGAACGAACTTCAACCAATGTGATTTCGACTTCTATTTCTGGCGAGATTTGTGAATTCAATGCAAATGCCTAACTTATATTTAGTCGGCGTTATTACTGACTAGCTCGGGTGCCGCGTCCTGTTAAATCGCTCGAGGCGACCGGCTGGGAAGCCGCATCCAGCCTGGAGTTCAGCGCATATTTATGTGTTTTCATACAGTATTAAATTCATGTGAAAAGCGACACGCATCTATTTCATATTTTTTGAGCATAGCAATAGTGCCAGTCAACTCATTTGAGCAGTTCGTGTGACGGACTGCTTCTGGCCGAAAGAAGTCTGTCGATTCTAAGCCGAAGCGCCCCGCAGCATGCCCGCCGCCCAAATTCCCCACGGCGCCAGCATGATGACCATCGGGGTAATCGTGAGCAACGTAGCTGCACGCCCAAGTGGCCGGCCGGATTGGTGCGCGGCGCGAAATGCCATTAGCGCTGCGATGCCCGAGACAGCGCAAGCGATCACGTAGGTCAGAAATCCGGAGACACCCAGGATGGTCAGGCCGGTCAGGTCTAGCGAACCGGGGTAGCGGGCTGCGTTCAGAACCATCAATGCTGCATAAAGCAGCCATAACGATACCGGCGCCAAGCCCACGGCCATCAATGCGGTGAAACGCGGCGCGGGAGTCGGCATTGGGTGGGACGGTGTTTGCCGCGTTGCCTGCAGAGGCGGCGCAAGCGCCGGTCATGTGTACGC
>CAYSKY010000532.1:0-3015 GCA_964431425.1 uncultured Burkholderiales bacterium | reverse complement strand
CGGCGACGTTGACCCGCTCCGCCGCGGTGAGCCCGGTCACCGCTGGGTTGGCGCCCATGGTTGGAACGTTGCTGATGACGTAATTCAGCACATTGGCGGTGGTGCCGGCGGCGTTGTATTGCGGCATATCCGGCGGTACCGAGTGGCAGGCCGAGCAGACACCACCGTAGATGATGTCGCCGCTGTTGATCGCCGGCGTGCCGGTAAACGGTGCCGTGGGCGCACTGCCGGCCGCATTGTTGGCCGACAGCGTGCATGTATAGCTGATGCCATTGGTGAGACCCGTGAGGGACACCGGCGATGACGCGCCCGACTGCGACAAGGCGCCTGGGTTGCAGGCCAGCGTGTAGCCGGTGATGGCGCTGCCACCGTCGCTTGCCGGCGGCGTGAAGTTCACGCTGACGCGGCCATCAAGGAAGCTGCTGCTCAACAGGTTCGGCGCGCCGGGGACGGTACGGGGGGTGACAGACACGGGGGCGGATGCGACCCCGGTACCCGCCACGTTGGTAGCCGTGACGCTGCATGAATAGGCCGCGCCATTCACCAGCGAACCGACTGTCAACGGCGAAGCGGCGCCACTGGCGGTACGCGTGGGTTGTGTGGCGGAGGTGCAAGTCGCTGTATAAGCGGTGATCGTCGCGCCACCGTTGAACACTGGCGCCGTGAAGGCGACCGAGGCCTGCGCGTTGCCCGGCGTGGCGCCGCCGATGACCGGTGCATCAGGCACGGTACGCGGGGTGACCAACGTAGCGGCAGAAGCCGCACCAAAGCCGGCTGAATTGGTGGCTGCAACGGTGCAGGAGTATTGGACCCCGTTCGCAAGGCCGGTGGCGACAATGGGCGAGCCGCCCGCGTTATCGGTACGCGTAGTCTGCCCCGGTGCGGTGCAGGTTGATGTGTAGAGGGTGATGGCAGCACCGCCATTGTTGGCCGGTGGAGAGAACGTAATCGTGGCCTGTCCATTGCCCGCTGTCGACGCCACGCTTTGCGGCGCAGTGGGCGCCACGATCAGGGCGAAATTGGCCGTGACCGTGGTGCTGGCCGTCAGCGGCACCAGGCACGCCGCGTTGCCTGAACACCCGCCTCCGGACCAACTCGACAGGTAACTGCCGGGGTTAGGGAATGCCGTCAGCGCAACGTTTCCGCTGAGCGTCGCGCTACACTGCCCTCCGCACACAATGCCAGAAGGTTCCGAGAACACGGTGCCGATGCCGGCGCCGGCCTTGGCCACTGCCAGCGTGAATTGCGGGAAAACCACTTCATCCAGCCAGACCGCGTCCGAACCGGAGGCACAGCAGGAGTCGTCCTTGTCATATCGCCACCTCAGCGTGTGTGCGCCGGCACTGATCGGCAGCGAAGCACTCACCCAGCCGGATTCCCCGGAATTACCGGTCAGCCCCACGTTGCTGCAGGTACCGCCCACGTTTTGAGCAACGCCGTCAATGAAGAACTGGAAGCAATCCCACTGGTTCTCGCTGGAAATGCGATATTTGAATGAGACATTTCCTGCCGCGAAGGTGCCCGCGAACTGGATATCGGCCTGCAACGGCGTTCCCGCACTGGGCACGGCATTGGTCCGCAGGCTGCACGCCCCTGCTGTGGAGGAATCGTTGGCAACCGCACTCCAGGTGTAGGTGGCGCCACCGGCGGTCCAGCCGGCCGGCATTGCGCAATTGGGCGGGAAAACTTCGCTTGATGCCAGGGAAACGGTGAAGGACTGGGTTACAGAAGATGCAACGGCAAAGGTTGCGTCGCCGGCCTGGTCTGCCGTCACTGAACAGGTACCTGCTGCACCGGTCAGCGTGATGGTGCTCCCGTTCGTGCCACCCGTCGTGCATACGCCGCTCGCGCTGAAGGTCACGGGATTGCCGCTCGCCCCGCCCGTTGCCGTGACAATGAACGCTGGCGCGGTAGTGAGCCGATTGTTGATCGCCCCGAAGGAAATTGCCTGGACCACCTTGTCAACCGTGATCGTGAGGGTTTTGGTGTCCGTGGCCGACGGCGCGACACCACCTGGATTGCTGACGACCACCGTGACCGGAAAGGTCCCAGCCAGTGTGGGGGTTCCCGAAATCAATCCCGTCGAACTGTTGATGGACAATCCGGGTGGGAGCGAAGTAGCTGCATAGACTTGCGGGAAATTGTCTGCAACCACCTGATAACTGAATGGCGTGCCGATGGTTACGTTCGCAGTCAGCGGGCTCGTGATGGCAGTCAGCAAGGGCATGGTGAACTCATCCAGCCAGGCTGTATCACTGCCGGCGATCGACAGATTGTCGTTGCGGTAGTACAGGATCCATATCTTGTGAACACCCGCCGTCACAGGAATGTTGATCGTCTGGTACGGGAGTTCTCCGGACAAGCCCGGCACGCCGATCGTGCAGCTGCTTCCGATATTCTGATAATTCTGGTCGATGGCGAACAGGAAGCATGCCGTGCCGGTGAAGCTGGATACCCTGACTGAGAACGAAATGGTCCCGGCCTGGAAGTTGCCGGTATAGGCATATAGCGCATATTGAAAGCCCGCTGCACCGGGCAACGGATCCGGTTTGAAACTGCAGGCCCCTTGCGAGGCGGAGTCGGTCGCGACACTCCAGTTGAAACTGGGGAATGTCGGGTCCTGGGCCCACCCTGCAGGCGCCGCACAGTTCGGGGGGAATACCTCGCCGGCCGCGACCACACCAATATTGATACTGACGGGGGCTGCATCCAGATAGTTGCCATTGCCCGCCTGGGCCGCCGTCACGGTGCACGTTCCCGCAGCACCTGTCAGCGTGATCGTCGCGCCACTATTCGTGCAGACACCGGATGTCGTGAATGTGACCGGCAGCCCGGACGCGCCGCCGGTGGCTGTCACGATAAATGGTGCTGCATTGGTCAATTTGGGGGCAACTGCCGGAAAGGTGATTGTCTGTGGAGCCTTGCTCACCGAAAGCGAAAAGGTGTCTGAAAGAGCCGACGACGTCGATGTCGCCGGTTTAGTTGCGGTGATCACACAGGAGCCAACGCCCACCG
>CAYSKY010000531.1:0-3015 GCA_964431425.1 uncultured Burkholderiales bacterium | reverse complement strand
CGGTTGGCGTGTCCGACGGAATCTCAATGGGCGGCGTGATGACGCTCTTCAGGAACAACTCGCCGAGCTCGAAGGCGTGATCGTAGGCAGCGTCGTCTCCGTCATTGGCCAGATAGATGACCGACACGTCCTGATCGATGAATCGCTTGATGGTGATGCGGTATCCCGCCGCCAGGCCCTGATACTGGATGACTCTCAGATTCTTGTACGTGGTCGGCTCCGCACCGAAGGCATAGTCGATGTTCTCGCCGCCCTGTAGCGCGGCCTTCCGGCCGATGATCGACAACACCTGCGCACCACCGACCTTTCCGCTTCGCAGGTTCCCCACCCATTTCACAAGGTCATCAACACTCGAATGCAGCGAGCTGGAGCCCGCCACGGCGGTGCTGTTACCGGCGTAGAGTTTCAAGGCATCGCCGCTGGCGCGATAAGACAGCGCCTTGCCCTTGATGACGGCGTGAAAGTCCTCGTTGAAGAATGTTGCATGCATGCCGAGCGGCAGAAACAGGTTGCCCCGCATCCAGCCGGCAAAGGGCTTTCCCGTCACACGTTCAACGATTTTGGCCAGCAAGACGTACCCGGTATTGGAGTAGTAAAACCGGGTGCCGGGTTCAAAACTCAGATCGTTCTGGTGGGAAACAAAATTCATCACCCAGCCGGTGGTCAATCCTTCTTCCAGGCGATAGCCCATCAGTCCAAAGCTGGTATCCCAATCGCGGAGTCCGCTGGTGTGGTCGATGAGGTTGCGGACTGTGATTTTCCTTCCGAAGTCCGGGATATCCGCAAGGTAGGTCCGGATATCATCGTCCAGCGACAATCGTCCGGCGTCCGTCAGCATGGCAATTGCGTAGGCCGTGAATTGCTTTGACACAGACGCCAGGTCGAAGGCGGTGGCCGTCGTGATGGGAACATTGAATTCCACGCTGGCGAGCCCGCGCGCACCGCGAAACACCACCTGCCCACCGCGCATCACCGCCACGGCGGCGCCCGGCCGGTTGGGCTCGTACCAGCTGCGCATGAGTTGCGCCGCGCGGGACTGCGCACTTCGCCCGGCGGTTTCCGGCGGGCTCATCCAGATTGCGTACGCGCCATCGGCGGCAAGATTGGTTGACCGGACCTGAACCGTGTAAGTGCCGCCCTGGCCGGACCACAGGGGCAGGTGTTCGGTGCCGCCGCTTTCATTGAAATCAGCAACCCGCAGCAGGCGGCCATCCGGATCAAACAGCGCGGCAATCATGTCCACATCGAATTGCCGCACGTGGATGGCCGCAAACTTTTCGGCTGGCACGGTGAAGGAATAGCGCGCCACCCTCCCGCCAATCGCGCGCGCGTCGATGCGCCGGCCGGCCTGAAGGCTGGTCGCGGGGATGCGCGCATCGGACCGCAACAGTCGCTCCCAGGCGTTGCCCGATGCCGCCGTCCCGGCGCACACGTCATGCGCCAACAATGCAGCGGCCCACAGCAGTAGCAGGATCTGCTTCATGCTCGTCTCCCTTGTCGTCATGCGGGCCAATCCCGACCCATAGGCGATGGTGGCGGCCTCTGGGTGCACGCGCCATGGAAAATGGACGAAATGCAGAAAGCAGCACCCCATCCGCGGGCCGGATTGCTATCGGGTCAGTGTCGGGAGCAGGATGGCGTCGTCGCGATCTGGCGCAGCTGCCGGCTTCCGTTCAAGGCCGGTTGGGTCGCCGGCCCGGACGAAAATAGCCGGCGTCCGCGTAAAAGTGCGGGTCGTCGTTACGGGTGTCCCATCCCGGGATTCCCAACATCGGCAGCGGCGCAAGGTTTTGCGAAGACTGCAGGTGATCATCGTGCTCAAGCCAGGACGCGGCAGCCGCATCCAGCGAAGCATCGGCGTCAATGTGGAGCAATACCGCCTTGGCAGTAATGCCGATGAATGGCAGCAGCGATTTTTCCATCAGGCCGTGGCCAACCAGCACGAAGCGCATCTTCGCCTTCACCTCGTCACGCCGTTCGACAAACAGTTCACGCCAGCGAAACTGACGGATCAGTTCCAAAAGCGAATCGTCCCCGCTTGCGACCAGTATGCCGCTTTCATCCACCATGGTCAGCACATCGCGCTGCACGGAACGCGATTTCGCTTCCGCCGCGCCACGGGCGTTCAGCCATTCGGCGTGACGGCGGCTGATCGTGGCCTTCATTGCTGGGAAAGCCAGCCATTGCAACGCGTTGAACAGGTCGTGCCAGTTGTCGCGTGTCGGCACCCGGCCTGCATCGGCAATCTGTGTCTCGTAGTGCATGGCCGACGTCAATCCGCCCTGCAGCGGCACGAAGCGGATGGGCTGCCCGCGGGCGTTGCGGATGCCCGCCGACGCAGACAGTGCATCGAGCGCCTCCAATGTTGGCCATGATTCGCGCGGCAGTGCCGCAAGCCACGGCCGGATACCGTCAAAAAACGCCGCGTCGAGCGCGGCTTGCGCACCGGCCCACGACAGCGCTGCGGCGTCCCCGCGCACGACCTACGCCATGCGCCAGGACAGTGCTTCGCCGGCGCGGATCGGCACCAGGCCCGACTCGGTGAACGGAACTTCTTCCGGCACGGTCCAGGTTTCGCGTCGCAGGGTAATGGTGCCGCGATTACGCGGCAGGCGGTAGAAATCCGCGCCGTGAAAACTGGCGAAGCCTTCCAGTTTATCCAGTGCGCCCGCGCGGTCGAACACCTCGGTGTAGAGCTCCATGGCGTGCAGCGCCGAGTAACAGCCGGCGGCGCCGCAGCAGCTTTCCTTGGCATTGCGCGTATGCGGCGCGCTGTCGGTGCCGAGGAAGAACTTCCGGTTGCCGCTGGTGGCCGCCCGCACCAAGGCAAGGCGGTGGTCCTCGCGCTTCAATATCGGCAGACAGTAGTAATGCGGCCGCACCCCGCCCTTGAAAATCGCATTGCGGCTGAACATGAGGTGCTGCGGGGTGATGGTGGCGCCGATGTTTTCGCCCGCCTGTTCGACAAATGCGGCGGCGTTGGCGGTGGTGATGTGTTCCAGCACGATGCGCAGT
>CAYSKY010000530.1:0-3021 GCA_964431425.1 uncultured Burkholderiales bacterium | reverse complement strand
GACCGGCAAGCTGGTCCTGATGCTCAATCTGCTCGGCTGCCTGGCGCTCGCGGGTTGGGAACTCTATTCACTCAAACGCGAAAAGAAAAAGAAGCCGCCGGAAGACGCCAGCACTAGCGAGGGAAAGGCGTCTGACATTTCCGGTAAAGGTGATGCCTAGCTTCGTCGCGGCATCTTGAAAGGCAGCAGCGCCTGCACCCAGGGCGATCGAAATCGGTCTAACGAAAGGCTCTCGTGCACGCCGATCCCGCGGATGCCATCCACGGTGGTTTCGATTTGGGAGCGCGCGTAGAACGGGCCGTCCTCCAGGGTGGCGACGAGGCGTGCGCCCTCCGGCGTATCGCTGCGGGTCTGGCGCGGAATGTGCCATGCCGATTGTGCAAGCGTAGCAACCGGCGGCGGTTTGAAATCCGCGACGATCAGTTCGCCGGCGTTACCCTTGCTGAATTTTTTCGCCAGTCGCAGCGGCGTTCCGGACCGCCTGTCCACATCATAGATGACCATACTTTCCGCGGCACCCGGTGCCGGATGCTGAAGGGGATGGGTACGGGACCAATGCCAGCCGGTGAATGCATCCTGCAAAGGTTCGCTGCCGAAATTGCCATCCCAATAGCCTGTTCCCTGCCATGCAAGGCGCGGAGAGAGCATGTCGACATCTACCCGTGCACAGGGCGCAATCGGCTGCCAGAAATGGCGCCCCGCTGTATCCAGGCAATCGGCCGGGGCGGCGTTGAGCATGGTCGATGGCGTCAGGATCACTTTGCCACGCAGGCGCGACGGCCACGGAACGGTTACTTCATTGATGTCGATTTCAAGACTCTCGCCATTCCACACGAGTTCGCTGGGGCCAATGCGGAGGCGGTCGTCCTGGCGGCTCAGATCACGCCGGCTGCGTTCAGTCATGCTCCAGCGATGTCCGACGGCGCCATACAACGCGACATTGATGGATACGTGCTGTTCAGGGCCGGATTGCAAATTGCCCCGCCTGCGGCGCTGCAAGGCGTAATAAGGCGAGAACACACTGCCGACAAAGGCAATGATGGTCAGTCCGTGGCGCCGGTCTTCACTCAGGGCGTCGACATACCACCATGCGTAGCCGCCAGCCGGTACGGGGGTGTCAAACGGTGGTCTTCCACACAGGCGATGGCTGCCTGTTGTCCCGACAGCGCCGCCATCGCCACCCCCGGCCCCGGATGGACGCTGCCGCCCGCCAGGTACAGATTCGGTATCCTGCTGCGTACCCCCGGGCGCTGAAATGACGCCCGCCAACCGTGGGAGAGACGCCCGTATAGCGCCCCGCCGGTCGCCGGAAACATCCGGTTCCAGTCGTTGGGGTTCATCCCGCCCGATGTCGCGCTGTTCCAGTCTATCAACAGGCCGCACTGTTCCAGCAGCGCCATCGTTGCTCGTTTGCATGCATCCACCTCCGCAGGCGTGTATTCATGAGTGTCGCCGTTCGGCGGCGCGTTTACCAGTATGAGCAGGCGTTCCGGTCCGTTTACCGGCATACAGTCGTCACCCCGGTCCTGGGCGCAAACGTAAACGCTGGGCGCAGCCGGCAGGCGTCTGTTCTGAAAAATATCGACGAACTCCCGGTGATAGTCTGCCGAGAAAAATACATTGTGTCTGTGCATCGGGAAACCGCTGGTCTTTGCGACCACGTTCCACGTGATGGCCGAAAGCGAGCGTGTAGAGATCAGTGCCGCTTGCTGGGCCGTGATGACGCCGGGGCCCAGACTGCCGGTGCCGATGGCGTTGGCATCCGTATTGCAGATGACCACATCGGCCGGAAATCTTTCTTCTTGGCTTCCGCGGCGAAACCGGACGGCCTGTGCGCGCCCCGCAGCGGTGTCGATATGCGTAACCTCCGCGCCGTGATGCAAGATCACACCCCGTGAAGTGGCGAGCGCCTCCATGGCGGCGCCCAGCGCCCCCATCCCTCCTTCGATGTCCCACACGCCGAGCTGCTCAACATGTGCGATCAACATGAGGGTAGCCGGAGCGGCATAGGGCGATGAACCGCAATAGGTGGCGTAGCGGCCGAACAACTGGCGCAGGCGCGGATCGATAAAGTGGCCTTCCAATTCACGTGCAAGACTGGTGAATGGCGCGATGCCCAGCAGCGCCTGCAATCCGGGCAGCCCACGCGACAGATGGTGGGCGACCAGCCCCGCCAGGCTTGGGCTTGCGCGCCGGATGAAAGGTGCCTCCAGTGATTCGTACACGCGCTGCGCGCGACGGCTGAACGCGAGAAACCCGCGGGCGTCCTGCGCGCCCGAAAACCGTCCGATCGCCTCCGCGGTCTGTAGCGGGTCTGCATACAAGTCAAGCATGGCATCGCCATTCCACGCGTGGCGGGCGAGGCGTTGCATCCGACGCACCTTCACGTGTGCGGCGAGAGTGCTGCCCGCTGCCTCGAACAGCGCATCAAAAACCCAGCGCATGGTGAAAACCGTCGGGCCCGCATCAAGCTGACGGCCGGCAACCGAGACCTGGCGCAGTTTTCCGCCCGCCGCCGCGGCCTTTTCCAGGACATCAACCTGATAGCCGTGGCGTGCCAATTCCAGGGCGGCGGCCAAGCCACCAATTCCCGCGCCAATCACGACAGCACGTTGGGACTTCATGCAACTCCCAGCCCAAAGGGCAAAGTGTCAATTTAAATTGACGTTCAATTTGAGGAAGTGTATAACAAACTGGACATTCGGTCGCCGGATCGGCGCCGTAGTTGGACTTGCTGGCACTTTCACTTGAGATGGGGAGCAACCATGACTGCGAATGACCAGATTCAGCGAACCATGGCTAACGCTGTGGAGCACGCGCTTGCCGCGGCACTCAATAACGTCATCACCGCGGACGCACCTCCGCTACTCGCCGAGGCGATGCGTTACTCCGTGTTCCCGGGCGGGGCACGTATCCGCCCGCGCCTGAGTCTGGCGGTGGCGTTTGCCTGCGCGCAGGACGAGCCCGCCATATCGTGTGCTGCGGCCTCGTCTATCGAGCTTCTTCACTGCGCTTCGCTGG
>CAYSKY010000529.1:0-3025 GCA_964431425.1 uncultured Burkholderiales bacterium | reverse complement strand
CAAGCCGGACTACAAGCACTTGCTCAGCGAAGACGACTTCAACCTGTTTGCCGCCCAGCAGAAAGCGAATGGGCCTGGAGTTTGACGGGATCGCCACAGAAGTCGTTAGCTGCCGCGATACGTTGAATAGCTCCAGGGCGTCATCACCAGTGGAACGTGGTAGTTCTGCGTCGCATCCGATACGCCAAATCGCAGGACGACATCATCAAGGAAGGGAGTCGTCGGCAGGTTCACGCCGGCACCACGGAAGTACTCTCCGGCGCCAAACACGATTTCATAGATTCCGGACAAGAGCGCGCCATTCTCCAATAGCGGTTCGTCGCAACGGCCGTCCTTGTTGGTCGTCTTGCTGGCAACGAATTCCCTGCTTGCGCCGGTCAAGCGAAAGAGCGTCACGGGTACGCCCGCGGCAGGCCTGCCATTTACCGTATCCAGTACATGTGTCGTTAGTTTTCCCATTGGCGGAGAAGGTGGACTCGCGATTAAAGGCACATGATGTGGAAGTGGGTTTTTTTTGTCAACAAAATCAATTGATTTTGTGCACAATTTGCGGCAAGCTTTGTCCAACCTCTTTTACCCAAGGATGATTTCGTTTTGCGTCCAAATCCGAGACTCTCCCCCTCGATAGCCCGGCCGGCCGTCCGGACCCGCCAAGCCGGTACGGTAGAGCATGAGCGGGTTTATGCGGAAATTCGCGACGCAATCACCGGCCACCGGCTGGCGCCAGGCTCGAAGTTGAAAGAAGTGCCGTTGTCCGAACTCTTTGGCGTGACACGCGGGGTTATTCGCAAGGCGCTGGCGGGTCTGGCTGCCGTGGGATTGGTGCAGCTAAGACCGAACCGGGGGGCCATTGTTGCCTGCCCCGGTCTGGAGGAAAGCCGGCAGATCTTTGCCGCAAGACGTGCGATTGAATGCGCCCTGGTTGAATTGCTCGCCATATCCAGATCAGTGGCCGCCTTGAAACGTCTCAAGGCATTGATTCAAAAGGAACAACAGGCATATGATCGGTCCGACAAGCAGATCGCATTGAAGCTCTCGATCGAATTTCATCGCGAGCTTGCGCGGCTGTCGGGAAACGCGGTCATGGCGGAGATTCTGGAGCGGCTGGTTGCACAGACCCCCCTGGTTTTGCTCGCGTGGCGGGATCCGCAAAGGCCCGGCAATTGCGTGAATATCGATCATGTCAGGCTTATCGAGGCGATTGAAGCAGGTGACGCAGCCTCTGCTCGTGAGCTGATGAGATGCCATCTATGCGATCTTGAAGGGCAGCTTCGTCGTCCGACGGTGGAGCCGGAAAGTGAATTGGCCAGGATCTTCGCGCAGAGCACGGGCCGAAGCCGGCGCACGCGCGCGCACTAACGGCAAATGTGCACATCCAAACATGCCTGATCACTACCCCCGCAACCTTGTTGGATACGGCGAGAATCCCCCCGACGCCAACTGGCCCGGGCGCGCCCGAATTGCTGTTCAGTTTGTTCTGAACTACGAGGAAGGCGCAGAAAATTCAGTGCTGCATGGAGATGCCGGATCGGAACAGTTTCTCTCCGAGATTATCGGCGCGCCCTCCTACCCTGCGCGCCATATGAGCATGGAATCGATATACGAATACGGCTCGCGTGCCGGAGTCTGGCGGATTCTCAGGGAATTTGAGCGCCGGAAATTGCCGTTGACCGTATTTGGCGTCGCCATGGCGCTGGAGCGGCACCCGGAACTTACCGCGGCATTCGGGGAGCTCGGTCATGAGATCGCGTGCCATGGCTGGCGCTGGATTCATTACCAGAACATGGACGAGGCGACCGAGCGGGAACACATGCAAAAGGCGGTGGAATCCATCAGGTGCTTGACAGGAATGGCGCCAGTTGGGTGGTACACGGGGCGCGATAGTCCGAACACGCGGCGGCTTGTTGTCGAGCACGGCGGTTTCGAATACGACGCAGACTACTATGGGGACGACTTGCCGTTTTGGACGGTAGTGGCCACGTCTGACGGCAGGGAAGTGCCCCACCTGATAGTCCCGTACGCATTGGATACAAACGATATGCGCTTTGCAACGGCCCAAGGGTTCAATAAGGGGGAAGACTTCTTCTCCTACCTGCGCGATGCCTTTGACGTTCTCTATGCAGAAGGCGACGCACATCCAAAGATGCTTTCGGTCGGCCTCCATTGCAGGCTGATCGGTCGCCCAGGTCGTTTTCGTGCGTTGCAACAGTTCCTGGACCATATCTCCTTCTACGACGACGTCTGGGTATGTCGGCGCATCGATGTCGCACGACACTGGAAATCACACCATCCTTTCACGCCAACCACCTAGTGAGCACGATGAGGCTGACTTGCAATGAACTGTCCGCCATGAACCGAGGCGATTTTGTGCGTACCCTCGGCGGCGTATTCGAGCATTCGCCCTGGGTGGCGGAAGGTGCTTGGGGTGTACGCCCGTTCGCAACATTGGACGAACTTCACGTTGCGATGTGGGACATCGTAATGAACGCAGGCATCACATTCCAACTGGGGCTCATCCGCGCACACCCGCAACTCGCCGGAAGTGAAGCAAAGCATGAGTCACTTACGCCGGAATCACTTGCAGAACAAAGCAGCGCGGGGCTGCAGCACTGTACCCATGAAGAGGTATTGCGCTTGCAGGAGGGCAATCGAGCCTATCTTGAAAAGTTTGGGTTTCCCTTTGTCATGGCCGTCAAACACTGCGCCCGCGCGGAGATCCTGTCAGCACTTGAACTTCGGCTGCGCGGGGCACCGGGCGAAGAATTTCTGAAATGCCTTGCGGAAATTCGAAAAATCGCCAGATTCCGGTTGGAGTCCATTGTTGGCCGGTCATAATTCTCGCTGGGGTCGGTGCTATCACTGCTTTCCAGGATAGCGTCCGAAAACGAACTTGGCGACGGTCACAATAATCCTTGGAACAATGATCCTTCCCAACGCATGCAATGCTTCGAAAGGCAATAGCTTTTGCCGCACACCGAGCCACAGCAGCATGAGTGCACGCGTCCGGTCCGATGGTCCCAATACG
>CAYSKY010000528.1:0-3026 GCA_964431425.1 uncultured Burkholderiales bacterium | reverse complement strand
CAAGGTGGCGCTGCCCAAGGCCGAACCGCTGGCCCCGAAATATCTGGCGGCCTTTCAACGATCCGCGCGCGTGCAGGGCGAGCAACTTACGCTGCTGCGTGACACCTCATTCAGCAAGTTTGAGTAAGCCTCCCGCGCTCTACGTGGGCGTGATGTCCGGCACCTCGCTGGACGGTGCCGATGCCGTGGTTGCCGAATTCGGCGGTGATGCAATTGACGCCCGCGGCTTTGCGAGCGTCACCTACCCTGACGCGTTGCGCAACGAACTGATGTTGCTGAATACCGCCGGCGACGATGAAGTTCATCGCGGCGCGATTGTCGCGAACCAATTGGCGCAGGTTTACGCTGAAGCGGTCTCGCTGGCACTTCGGGACACCGGGCTGTGCCCGGCAGACATCGTGGCCATCGGCTGCCACGGTCAGACCATCCGGCACCGCCCCGAATTGGGATATTCGATCCAGTTGAACAATGCCGCGCTGCTTGCCGAATTGACGGGCTGCGACGTCGTGTCTGATTTCCGTGTCCGGGATATTGCCGCAGGCGGACAGGGTGCCCCGCTGGTGCCGGCATTTCACGACGGCGTGTTCCGGGCTGGTGGCCAGGGCAGGGTGGTGGTCAACATCGGTGGCATTGCCAATCTCACCATCCTTATGCCGGGCGAACCCGCCTGGGGATTCGATTGCGGACCGGGCAACTGCCTGATGGATTTGTGGAACGCACGACACGGACGCGGCCAATTTGATCGCGACGGCGCCTGGGCGGCTCGCGGCAGCACCGACGCCGGATTGCTCACACGAATGCAGGGTGATCCCTTTTTTCATTCCCCTCCTCCCAAAAGTACTGGTAGGGACCTGTTTCATGATGCCTGGTTAGCGGCGAAAATTTCCCCCAGCTTGCCACCGGAACATGTCCAGGCGACGCTGATGCATTTAACAGTATGGGGAATTGCCGATCACGTCGCTCGCTATGCCACCGGAGCACGCAGCCTGTTGGTATGCGGCGGCGGTGCGCACAATCCTGTGTTGATGCGCGCCCTCGCACGCGCGCTGCCCGGCATGACAGTGGAATCGACGGAAACCTGCGGTGTTCCCCCTCAGCAGGTCGAGGCACTGGCATTTGCCTGGATGGCTCACCGGTTCATGGAAAGACGGCCTGTCGACCTGGTTCGCACCACCGGTGCGCGTCATATGGTCCCGCTGGGATCTCTGACGCGCGCCTGATGCGTGGCGTGTTGAATTTTCTGAAGCACACGGCCGGCTGGCGGCTGGTTGTGGCAGCGAGCGTGAGCGTCCTGGCGGGCTGCAGCGCGCTACCGACGCTTCCGGATTGGCAGGCGCCTCAGGGCACGCCGGATTTCCGGCAATCCAAAGTCACGACACCCAATCAAGTGATCGTCACGCCGATCCCCGGAATTTTGCAGGGGACCTGCGAGGCCGAGGTCGAACTGCACGCACCACCGACCTCGAGGACGCGCGCCGTCGTGGTCTTCGCGCACGGGTTTTTGCATTCGATCGATCAACACCGGGAACTGGCACAGCACTTTGCCGCGTGGGGAGTTCCGACCTACCTCGTCGGACTGTGTCCCGCTGGTTGGTCGCGTGGCGGTGCGCCGTTGCTGGCGGCGTTGATGCGCACCGTTGCCGAACGGTCGGGGAAAAGCCAAATTATCTATGGCGGATTTTCGGCCGGCGGGTCGGCAGCGTATCTGGCCGCCCGCGATGACCCGAAAACCGCCGGCCTGCTCGGGCTTGACCCGGTGGGGCACGGAATGGCTTCCGCCGTGCGCCGAGCTTCCTTTCCTGCGCTGGGACTGTTCGGCCCGGCAAATCGATGCAATGCAGGCCAATCCGGCCGATCTCTGTTCAACCCGGCGAATGGCGACGTATTGCGGGAAATCGCCAACACCACCCATTGTCATTTTGAAGGACCGACCGACTGGCTGTGCCGCGTCGCCTGCGGCGAGCCGGGCAACGTCGATCAACTTCGGGAAGTTCGCGGAAGAATTTACGGGCTCGCAACCGCCTACGTCCGCTGGCGCGCCGGGCTCGATGAAACGTCGCCAGAGGCCTGGTGGCAGCCGGTGGAGGGAGTACTTCGGGAAGTGGAGCAACTTGTGGGACCACCCGCGGGCCCGGCTTTCACCCGCTGACAGCTTCACGCTGCGCCTGCTTCGCAGGCATGCGGGACGAACCGCTCAGGTCGCAACCGCGAGGGCCTGCTCAATATCCCAAAGAATGTCGTCAAGCGTCTCCAGCCCGACCGACAGTCGAACCATGTCCGGCGGCACCCCCGCCTTCACCTGATCCTCCTCCGACAACTGCCGGTGGGTAGTCGAGGCGGGATGAATCACCAGGGACTTTGCGTCGCCGATATTGGCGAGGTGCGAAATGAATTGCAGTGACTCAATGAACTTCACCCCGGCGTCATAGCCACCACGCACGCCAAATGAGAGCAGCGCCCCGGCCCCGCGCGGCATATAGCGCTTCACCAGCGCGTGATAGCGGTTGCCGGGCAGGCCGGGATAATTGACCCAGGCGACCTTCGGATGGTTTTGCAGAAACTGCGCAACGCTCAGCGCGTTCGCGCAGTGGCGCTCCATCCGCACCGGCAGGGTCTCGATGCCCTGCATAAGTTGCCACGCATTGAATGGCGACAAGGTCGGGCCGAACACGCGCAGCACCTCCATGCGCGCCTTCATCGTAAAGGCAAAATCACCGAATGTTTCAAAGAAGCGAACACCGTGATATCCCGCCGAAGGTTCGGTCATCGACCTGAATTTTCCGTTGCTCCAGTCAAACTTGCCGCGCTCGATCACCACGCCTCCCTTGGTGGTACCGTGGCCGCCCAGAAACTTGGTGGCCGAGTGCACCACAATGTCGGCCCCGTGCAGAAACGGCTGGCACAGGTAAGGGGAGGCCGCCGTGTTGTCGACCATGAACGGCACACCGGCTTCCTTTGCGATGGCGCCCACCGCTTCGCAGCGGGCGTTTTCCCGATCATCATCTATGCCAGGGTGGCATTCATGA
>CAYSKY010000527.1:0-3027 GCA_964431425.1 uncultured Burkholderiales bacterium | reverse complement strand
AAAAAATCGTTCTTCGATGCGCGCGTAATCCCGAGCGTGGCGTACACCGATCCCGAAGTGGCTTGGGTGGGCGAGACCGAGGACAGTTGCAAGGCCAAAGGCATCAAGTTCGGCAAAGCCACCTTCCCATGGGCGGCATCGGGTCGGGCAATCGCCAACGGTCGCGACGAGGGCTTCACCAAGCTTATCGTGGACAACGAGACGCACCGGGTCATCGGCGGCGGCATCGTCGGCACGCACGCTGGGGATCTCATCAGCGAGCTGGCGCTGGCCATCGAAATGGGCTGCGATCCGACCGACATCGCCAAGACCATCCACCCGCACCCGACACTGGGCGAATCGGTTGGCATGGCGGCGGAAGTTTTTGAAGGCGCCTGCACCGACCTGCCCCCGCAGCGCAAGTAACTCGCCCCGCAAACTCCAGCGTTGGCGCGGCTCCGCAGCCTTTTTCGGCCTGTGAACCGCGCCAATGCTGGAGTTTGCCACTTTTGTGCCAGCATCCGCACGTATGGTTGCGACTTCCCGCAACTTCAAAAGTAGAATCCGCCGATGCTTACCAAATCCGCCTTTCGAACCGCCGGTATCGGCATTGTGGTGTCTATCTGGGTGCTGTCGCTGATTCCCCTGTCGCAAAGCGGCATTCCGGGGACTGACAAGATGCATCACGGACTTGCGTACTTCGCCTGTATGTTCTGCTGGGGGCAGGCCTTCGCGCGCCCGGCAACGCGCCTGAAGCTGGCGCTAATCTTCATCGCGATGGGGGCCCTGGTTGAGTGCGCACAGGGCCTCACCAGCTATCGTACGTTTGACTTCTGGGACATGCTCGCCAACGCGGTCGGCGTGACTGTTGCCTGGTTCACCGTTACGGTGCAGCTGGCCATCCAGCGCCGCTACGGAATCGGCGAGAACGGGAAAGCAGCACGCGGATGATCGCCCTCGATCATCTCGTCCTGGGCACGGCCGATCTTGCCAAGGGTGCGGTGTGGCTGGAACGCTTTCTCGGCGTGACGCTGTCGCCGGTCGGCACGCATCTGCGCATGGGCACACATAACCGATTGCTTTCGCTCGGCCCCGATGCCTACCTGGAACTGATTGCCATCGACCCTGCGGGACAGGCGCCCTTCATGCCTCGATGGTTCGGCCTGGATACACATGACGTGCAGGAGCGTATCGCGGGCCGGCCGCGCCTGCTGGGCTGGGTGGCGCGCACCGACGGGATCGAGGCGCTGGACATCCGCACCGGTGGCATTCTGGGCGAAGTACACCAGATGGAGCGCGGCGATTTTCGCTGGCGCATCACCATCCCCGGCGATGGCTACCCGGTCGAAGGCGGCCTGGCGCCTTCGCTGATCCAGTGGGATGTGCCCATGCATCCCTGCGAGCGACTTCCGGACCAGTCTTGCCGCCTGGAATGGATGGAGGCAGCGCACCCCAATCCTGCCAAGGTGGATTACCTGCTGGGCGAACTCGGTTTGGCCGGCAAACTCAAACTCACCGCGTCGCCACCCTACTCCGGCATGACCATGTGTGCCTACATTCGCACACCGGCCGGCGTCAAAACACTCATGAGCTAGACTACCTACATCATGATGAAATTGCTCAAACGCACGCTGCTGGCCATCGCCGCGCTGGTGTCGGTGATCTTGTTGCTGGTCGCCATCGAATACTTTGGAGGACAACCCATGGGACTGTTTGCCGGCTCGCGCCCCGCTGCGCTTGGATTCAACGGTGGAAAATTTGCGCCGCCGTCGTGGAAGCCCAACTGTGTTTCCTCCACGGTGGAAAAATCGGACAGCCATTACATCGAGCCAATCAAATACAACGGATCGGCAGCCGACGCCTGGAAGAAACTCGCCGACGTGGTGCGTGCAACGCCGCGGGTCACGATCGTCACCGGAAAGAGCGATTATCTCTACGCAGAATTCAAGACCGCCGGCATGGGTTTCGTCGATGATGTCGAGTTCGCGCTCGATGAAAAGACTGGTGTGATCCACGTGCGTTCGGCTTCGCGCCTCGGCGTTCGTGACTTCAACGTCAATCGCAATCGCACCGAGGCCATTCGCAGCGCGATGCAATAAACGCAGGCGCGGCATGCGAATCCTGTGGGCCCTGCCCGTTACGCTGATCGGCCTGCTGCTTGGCCTCATCAATATGCTATTCGGCGGCACACTTCGGCGTGAGGGCATCGCGCTGGAAGCAACCGGCCGCGCGGCCCGCGTGATGCTGTGGCTGTTCAACCCGGTGGCGCGCATCGAGGCCATCACGCTCGGACACGTCATCCTTGCCTGCGATGCCGCCACCGCCGGGCGGCTCCGATCGCATGAACACGTGCACGTCCGCCAGACGGAGCGTTGGGGCATCCTGTTCCCGTTTGCCTATATGGCGGCCAGCGCTATTGCCCGCTTGCGCGGCGGTGACGCCTATTGGGATAACTGTTTTGAGCAGGAAGCGCGCGCCGCTGCGGCGCGCTGATCACGGCAGCAGCGCGGGCGCCACCAGCGCCATGGCCACCACCACCGCCTGACGGTCCGGCGTGAAGAACGCCTCCGGTGCCGCCTCAGCATCGATGATGCCCAGCACCGTGCCGTCGCCATCCAGAATCGGCACGCACATCTCGGATTGCACGGCGTCATCGCACACGTAAAAACCGCCGCCCGCCGCCGTGTAGGCAGCAACGCTGTCGATCACCCGGGCCTGCCCGGATAGCCCCACGGCGCTGTTGGTGCTGCCTTTGGCGAATTCGGCATTGAGCGGAAATTCGGCGCGGCTGGGCCGGCCGCGATAGGCCAGCTTCACCAGCGCATCGCCGGCGTGGACTGCTCGGCGCTGGTAGATGCCCACCCAGTCCGCGCCCGTCACCATGTCTGCTCGGGTAGCAAGGATGTTCAGAAGTTTGAGCTTGCGCGTGTTTGCATCCGTCTCGCCGCCAAGCAGGCGCGACAGGTCGTACAGCACCGGATCCAGTTCCTCGATGAGCGAACAGGATCCATCTTCGGAAAGCTTGGGAACCTGATAGCGATACAGCGC
>CAYSKY010000526.1:0-3028 GCA_964431425.1 uncultured Burkholderiales bacterium | reverse complement strand
GGCGCGCGCGGACACGGCCGTGACCTTGATCTCGCGGCCGCAGCGCGCCGCGATCAGGGCCTGGTTGGCGGCCAGGAGCTTCAGCACCCCCGCGCCAACGGTGCCGAGGCCAGCGACGGCGATTTTAAGGGGCGCGGTCATTGCTGGCAAAAATACGCGTACTCTAACTCTGCAATATCCCGGGTAATGATCGGCCCATATGGAGCCCCTTCCATCATGACAGCGTGAGGTTTGACGCCTACATACCCGCCATAGCTATTTTTTGAGTTCAATTCGTAGCAGACGACCCAAGCGGCCTGCCAGTTTGAAAAATTGGTTTGACGATAT
The DNA here is from genome assembly GCA_964431425.1 of uncultured Burkholderiales bacterium. Taxonomy (GTDB): domain Bacteria; phylum Pseudomonadota; class Gammaproteobacteria; order Burkholderiales; family Usitatibacteraceae; genus UKL13-2. Next base: position 2,701 of record CAYSKY010000526.1, on the reverse strand, counting down.
AACTTGAAAAATGGGCCGCGCGTGATTGCAAACTGCTTCATGCTGTCTGGATCCTTGAGTAGCCGTTGCAGCCGTTCCCGAATCAGCTTCTCTGCGATTTCGCGTGATGGTTCCGCTCCTGCGGATGGCGCTTGGGCGCCAGTTGGAACTGGTGGCGGAGTGCCGCAGCCTACAAGTAGAGCGAGAAATGCGACGGCAGCAAGGTTCTTCATTTTTCCCCCTCAATTGTTGTTAACTAAATGATCGCACAGCCTTAGAATCCCTGCATCGCCAGCGATTCGAGATTGTGGCGGCCGGCAAATTGCCAACCGAGGGGGAATCAAATTGAAGCGCCTTGCCTTGCTTTGCCTGGTGGCCGTCGGGGCCGCGATTGTGAGCGCGCCAGCGCTTGCCGAGGATCTGCAGTGCGACCGCCTGTTCGAAGCGGGACCGCGGCGCGACGCCTGTGTCAGCGCGCTCATTGCAAAGCCAAACTTAGGCGAGGAGGCATTGCGGGCTGCCGTCGCCGATCGCCTATTGACCGATGCGCAGCGCGCGGAGATTGAGAAGCGCCGACTCGCGGCAGTTGCCAAGGCGGAAAAGCATCAAACGGTGATGCAGTTGAAATATCTGCGGCCTGGCATGACGATTGCCGAAGCGTTCGAAATTTACCCGAACCTGCCTTGCTCGCCTGTGAAGGCGAAGGAGGTCACCGGATGCCACTACGAGAGAAAGCCCTTTGCCGAGGATTTCCAGCGCATTGACGAACTCGACACGCTCGCCGGGATGGGTACCCTGAAATGGAAAATGGAATTCGAGCCCAACGGCCGGCTCGCATGGTTGCGCGTGCACATGGCGTCGGGCGCCTTTGACGACCTGGTTATCGCGCTCGCGGTGAAGTATGGAAAGGCGGCCATGTCGGTTCGGGAGTATCAGAACGCGTTTGGCGCGAAGTTTCAGGGGAAAGTCGCCCGGTGGGAAAAGGGCGGCAATGCGCTTCAAGTGAGCGAATACGCCGGCACGAAGGACGAACTCGCAATTTTGCTGGTTTCCCGGGCAGGACTCGCCGCAGTTGAAAAGCAGCGGGAAACGGAAGCCAAGAAGGGCGCGCGGGACCTCTGAGCTTGGCGTTCCAAGGAATGACTGCAGCCGTCCACAAGTTTCGTTTCCGGCGGGCCAAAAGGCTTCATAATTGGCCGAACCAAGGGCGCCATACGTTGCGCTCGGCTTGTGCCAAATGACCGATGACGCGGAAATTCTGAGCTTCAAAATTGATGCGTGGACGCCTGAAACGATCCCGTTGGGTCGTCTCGCGGATTACATGCGCCAGCTTGCCTTTCTTTATGGCGAGACGGGCTCGGTCCATTTTCACGGGCTGCGCAAGGGAAGCGCCGTCATTCAAAGCCGAATTGAGCATGACGCTGTGCCAAAGGTGCTCGGGCGACTACAACTCGTCAAGAGTGCGTCGCGTCAAACTGAAACTAGCAAGGCGTTCGACGCTATCGACGAGATGCTTCGCAAGGACAACGCAGTCGGGACTATTTCGCGACCGAAGGGCGGCAAGATCCTTGAGTTCCCCGGCAGAAAGGCCGCACCGCCTGAGGTTTTTTCGATCACCCAGCATACTCAAGTAGACGGCATCGTGGTCCGTATTGGTGGAATAGACGAAACCATTCCGCTTGTGCTGCAGGACCGGGAGGGGAAAACGTCGAGTTGCACCATCCGCGGACGCGACCGCGCGCGCGAAATGGCAAAGCATCTATTCGGCGCCCCGATACGGGTTTCTGGCCTGGGCAAATGGACCCGCAATGCTGAGGGCGCCTGGGAGTTGGAAAACCTGAATGTTGCGACTGTTGAAGAGTTGGACGATCAGACCCTCGAGGAGGCTTTCAACGACGTGCGGCGGGCCGCGGCCGGCGCTTGGAATTCCGACAGTTTGGAAGCCTGGAAGCACGAAAGGGGCAACTGATGGTTGTGTTTGACACGAACATGCTCATTTCGCTCGTCGCCGCCGACACCAGCGACGATGACCGGGCCCGATTGAATAGCCTCATCCGCGCGCTTGGCGCGGCAAAGTCATACGTTGGAATACCGGCCCCCGTGCTGGCTGAGTTTCTTGTCGATGCGAAGCAGGCGACCTCAGAGGTTTTCGCAACATTACGGCGAAAGAGTTCGATTCGCATCCTGCCGTTCGATGAAAAAGCCGCAGTCGAGGCGGCGCTCATCGCTCGTGTAGCACGCAACGCCGGGCCGCGTAAGTCGGCAAAAACCCGTCAGCAGATAAAGGTTGACCGCCAGATCGTCGCGATCGCAAAGGCTTGTGGCGCGGAGCACATTTACTCGGATGACAAGGATTTGAGGGCTGAGGCTCGAACCTACGGGCTTCAAGCAAGCGCCCTGGCCGATATTCCGTTGCCTGCAGAGGCGCGCCAAGGCCAACTGAACCTTGCTCAGACTTCGCCGGCTTCGGAGGCTGAAGAACCCGCGCGCCCGGCTGTCGATAATTCGCCGACTGGCGCCAAAGAGTAGTGCCCCTGAGAAGTGCTCCGGTCACTCGCAAAGCCGCAATGCAGGCAGTTGAGGCAAATCTCGCCGCGGTTTTCCGTACATATTTCCGTACTGCAAATGAAAAACGGCACCTAAAGTGCCGTAAGTCATTGATTCGTTTGGTGGGCGGTACTGGGATCGAACCAGTGACCCCTGCCGTGTGAAGGCAGTGCTC
>CAYSKY010000525.1:0-3035 GCA_964431425.1 uncultured Burkholderiales bacterium | reverse complement strand
GCCAGATAGTCGTTCACGGTGACGATGTGGACGCCCTTGCCCGAGAGTGCATTCAGGTATGAAGGCAGCGTTGCCATCAAGGTCTTGCCTTCGCCGGTGCGCATTTCGGCGATCTTGCCGTCATTGAGCACCATGCCGCCGATCATCTGCACGTCAAAGTGGCGCATGCCCAACACCCGTTTGCCGGCCTCACGCACCAGCGCGAATGCCTCGGGGAGCAGCTGGTCCAGGGTTTCACCCTTTGCGAAGCGCGCTTTGAATTCGTCGGTCTTGGCGCGCATTTCCGCATCGGTGAGTTTTTCCATCGACGGTTCAAGGGCGTTGATCACCTGCACCCGCTTGCGGTACTGCTTGAGCAACCGTTCATTGCGGCTGCCGAAGATGGACTTGAGGAAATTGTCGAGCATGAAAGACTTTCGTTATTGTTTTCCGCGCGCAGGCGGCAAGGCGTTTGAATCAGGGGAAGGGCAGGGGAAAACCCGTGAAGACTTGGGCGGTGAACCCGCATGCGGCTGTGGCGCAGGTGGGGGCACCGGTTGCAATCGCAAGCCCGGCGCGCGCGGCACCGGGCGGGCGATCGCGGCGGGAGGACCTACGGGGCGCGCGCGGACTTGGTACCGACCGCGGGCTCCTGCTTCTTGACGACGTTCAGGAACCGGCTAGGATTGAGGGGCACACCGTTTTCACGCACCTCGAAGTGCAGGTGTGGTCCGGTGGCCCGGCCGGTGGCGCCAAGTTCCCCGACTTTCTGGCCCTTCAGCACCACGTCACCCACCTTGACGTTCATCCGTGACAGGTGCGCATAGCGGGTGGTCAAACCATTGTCATGATCGATGTCGATCATATTGCCGTATTCAGTATGGCGCTCGGCGGCTGCGACAACGCCGCCGGCAGCCGCAAGAATGGTCGAACCGGGGGGCGCATTGAAATCCACGCCGGTATGAAAAGCCTGGCGACCATTGAACGGGTCGATGCGGTAGCCAAAGTTGGAGGAGTAATAGCTGCCGTCAACAGGCAGGATGGTGGGCATGGCCTTGGCCGCCAGGCGTCCTTCCATCAGGATCGAGTCCAGAACACCGAGCTTGTCGCTACGATCATCCAGAATTCGAGAGATATCCGCCATCTTGGACTGGAAATCGCCGTAGGAAATTTCGCCGGAATTGAAGGCGGTTGGCGCCGGTCCACCCTGGCCGGGCACCTCGGAAAAACGGAATTCTGTAGGCTTGATGCCGGCTGCCTTGCCCAGTCGCTCGCCGAACGCGTCGAGGCGCATCAGCCGCGCCTGGATTTCGCCCAGTTTGACCGCGAGCGAATTCAGCTGCTCGCGCATATCCTTCTCGGCCTGCTGGGTTTTCTGCTGCGTCAGCGTTGAAATCAGGCTCTGGATGAACGGGTTCTGGATGTCCACCGCGTACTTCATGGTCAGCCAGTAGGTGCCGAGCGCGAACATGAAGCCGGCGCTGATGAAGCCCATCGCGGCCATGATAATCTGCGACTGAGAAATCGTGACAATCCGGCTCTTGGCCAGGCTGTCCGATACCAGAATGATGTTCATCCCTCACTCCTTCCATGGCGCACACCAGCAAATCCAGCTTCAAGCCAGTCAGCGCCTTGATACGTGAAAACGAAGATGTCAGGCCGGTTCACGCCAGGCTGACGCAGGTTTCACGCCTTCAACAATCTTTCGCCGACGCTCTACCGCCCGGCCTGAGTCAATCATGCCGCGTGGCTACCGTAGAAGGATCGACGCTGGTAATCGCAGTGGCCAACGGGGCCGTGGCGGCGAAACTGAAACAAATGCTGCCGCGCCTGCTGGAGAAATTTCGCGAAAATAAAAAGCAAGAACAACAGGTTACATCAATTTCCCTACTGGTGCAACCCGACTATTTCCACACGCCGTTGCCGGCGGAAAGCGGCCCGCCCCGCGCCGCCATGTCCAGCGAGAAGCTCACGGAACTGGCTGAATCCTTGGGAGATTCGCCCCTGAAGGCGACCATCGAGCGTATTCGCAAGGGACGTGAGCGTGTACTGACTAACAATTCGAAGCGCCACCCGGACCCGGCCTAAAGCCCTCGTTCGAGCACATACAGCCCGATGATCAGCAACACCGCGACGGCGGTGACCTTGGCGATCATGGCGGTGAATTTGAGAAATCGCGGATTGCGGGTGAACAGGTAACTGAGCATCGTTACCCCGCACCCGATCAGCGCAAACAACAACAGGAAGCGCAGGCCGATCAGCATAAGGGGCCGCTCAGGCGGCCGCGAGTGCCATGTTGCCAAACGCCTGCGGTAGCTGGTCGCGCCGGTCGAACGTGACGAATTCCCAGGCAGTCTCGTCGGCCAGCAGCGCCCGCACCAGCTGGTTATTCATGGCATGCCCCGACTTGACACCCCGGAAGGCACCGATCAGCGGGTGGCCCAGCATATAAAGATCACCCACCGCATCGAGTGTTTTGTGTTTGACGAACTCATCGTCAAAACGCAGGCCCTCGGCGTTGAGCACCCGGAAGTCGTCGATCACGATCACATTGTCCAGCGAACCGCCGCGCCCGAGCCCGGCCTTGCGCATGGCCTCGACTTCATGGGTGAAGCCGAAGGTGCGTGCCCGCGCCACTTCCTTGGCAAAGGACATCCGCGCGAAATCGATTTCGATGTCCGACGCCGATTTTGCAAATACGGGATGATCAAACTGGATGTTGAACTGAAGCTTGAAACCGTTGAACGGAGACAAGGAGACGTAGCGGTCTTTCTCGGCCAGTTCAACCTGCTTTTTCACCCGGATAAAGCGCTTGGCCTTGCCCTGTTCCTCGATGCCCGCCGACTGCAGCAGGAAAATGAAGGGGCCGGCGCTGCCGTCCATGATGGGCACTTCTTCCGCCGAGAGATCAACGTAGGCATTGTCGATACCGAGCCCTGCAAAGGCCGACATCAGGTGCTCCACCGTGGCCACCCGTGCGCCCGTCGCCGCGTCCTCGATGCGGGTTGACATGCGGGTGTCGTTCACATTCAGGGCGTGGGCCTTCACCGCCGGTG
>CAYSKY010000524.1:0-3037 GCA_964431425.1 uncultured Burkholderiales bacterium | reverse complement strand
TAAGCGGAGTTGCGGCGCAGGCTAACTCGCGCAGCGAGTTAAGTGCGCCCCTCAGGCGCACGGCCGTAGCCAAAACAGCTTCAAGCCGCCGGGCTACCCCCGGCATCTGCGCAGTTTGAAACGCCACCTTTTCGCGACCACCGCAAATCCCTCCCGGCCTCCCTTTAGGAAAGGGAGGGGCAAAGCGCAGCGAACAATCCACCGTGCCAAACTCCAGCACCCGCGCGCCTCCCAGGTCAAAATGCCGCCAGAACCCGCGCCAATGCTTGAGTTTGCCTACTTCACCCTCTCAAACCGCCGCTCAATCAGATCGGCATCGTCAAAGTGCCGCCGCCCCACAAACGCGGTCGCATGGCGCCCCCACTGCCGCATTGCGCCGGGGCTGGCGATGCCCATGGGCCAGAACAGGAAGCGTTCGCCGCGCTCGCTGCCGGGGATGAGTCCGTCGGGGCTATAAACGCTGCGGAAGCTGCCGTCGGGTAAGGGCAATGAACGCAGGCGATGTTCGCTGGCCAGCGCGTAGGTCTCGTCGCCGGGCGTGACATTGGCCACATCGATGTCCTCTAGGTAGTGCGTGCCGCTTGCGATTCGCAGGGCCACGCGTTCGCCATCCCGGACCGGGGGCAGGCGCTTGGGCACGAAGGCCCATTCGATGTTCGGATCCGGCGGTGCGCGGGGCGACAGCCGCGGTGACGGAAAGAACAGCTGGTAGCAGCCGCAGGCGTGGATGCTGTCCACCATGAGCAGCGTGCCGTCGCGGTCCAGCGTGATGCGCACCATCAGTCCGTCGAGCCTGCCCCCCAGCGGGTCGAACGGCCCGGTTAGGGGGCGCTCAGGAAACCAGAAGGTGTAGATCAATTGCACCAGTGTCTCGCCGTGAAAACGGGTGAATGCCACGCGCGTGTAAGCAATCGGTGATTCCGGCTCGACGCCGATTTCGCCAGCCTGCCACTGCAGCGCGCCGAAGCGGTCGGACCTGCTGCGGGCGACTATATCCAGCACCGGCGTATGCCGGGCCAGCAGGCTTTGCCATTCCTGCGGCGTCAGCGCGGGAACGCCCATCGCATCGCGGACTGCCGTGGCGAGCGGGTTGGCGCCCACAGGCGCGGCGGGCACATGGCGTCGCACATCCTCGCGGTTCTTCGCGGCGGCAAATACGGCTTGTGTGTCGTCCTGCCAGCGCGTCACGCCGGCGAAGAAGGGGATGGCGGTGACGGCGTAGGCACCCATCACACGCTTTATGGTTGAGTAGTCGTCGGGCACCGCCAGTCTATCGAGCAGCGCACTGCTGCGCGGGCCCGACAGGTCGAGGGCAACCAGCGCGCGGGAACAGGCGCCGAGGCCGGATGCATCGGGACGCGTTGATGGCGGCAGGTTCGTCAGCTCGATCTGGCGCGCGCGCAGGTCCAGGTCCGCCAGGGTCTGGAACAAGGTCTTGCGAAGCACGGCATCGGTTCGCGCCATGTCGCGGAACGACGCCGCGAATCGATCCGCACGCAGGTGGGGGAAGCCCGCGATGCGCGTTTCGCCCGCATCACGCACGCCGGCGGCATCGATGGTTCGGTCCAGATTCGCGTACCAGTTGAGGCAGGCCGCCGCCGCAGGATCGCCGGGCACCTCAACGGGCGCTGGTGAAGGCAGGGTCGCGCAGCCTGCCAGCAGCACGATGGTGAATGCGAGGGCGCGGTGAAGCCGGTTCAGGGTGGATTGCACGGGGACGGGGGTTGGCAACGGTGGGAAATCCAGCGGGCGCCGGGGGTGCGGCGATTATAATCGCCGCATGCAAACCACCTTCATTCTGCGGCCCGGGCAACTCACGCTCGCGGACCTGCGACGCGCCCGCGACGGGCATTTTCAATTCGAACTGGACCCGGGCTGTTGGGACGAGGTGCGCGCCGGGGCGGCCACGGTCGAGAAAATTGTCGCCAAAGGTGATCCGGCGTATGGCATCAACACCGGTTTCGGCAAGCTCGCCAACACCCACATCCCGTCCGACCAGCTGGAAGCCTTGCAGCGCAACCTGGTGCTTTCCCACAGTGCCGGCGTCGGAGCACCGATGGACGACCGGGTCGTCAAGCTGATCCTGATCCTGAAAATCGCCAGTCTCGCGCGTGGCCGATCGGGCGTGCGACCGCTGATCATCGAATCGCTGCTGCGATTGCTCAACGCTGGCGTGTACCCGGTCATCCCCGCCAAGGGCTCGGTGGGTGCATCGGGCGATCTTGCGCCGCTGGCCCATATGTCGGCACTGCTGCTGGGACTGGGCGAAGCGCACGTGGGCGGCAAACGCCTCGCGGCGCACGAGGCCCTGCTGTCGGCCGGCCTCTCGCCGATCACGCTGGCGCCGAAGGAGGGGCTGGCACTCCTCAATGGCACGCAGGCTTCGACCGCGCTGGCGTTGCACGGTCTCTTCCAGATTGAAGACGTGTATGCCGCCGCCATGGTGGCGGGCGCCATGAGCGTGGACGCCGCCATGGGCTCCGACACACCGTTCGATGCGCGCATCCACGCCCTACGCGGCCAGCCCGGGCAGATAGCCGCCGCCGCCTGCTACCGCTCGCTGCTTGAAGGCAGCCAGATCCGCGGCTCGCATCTTGTGGGCGACGACAAGGTGCAGGACCCGTACTCGCTGCGCTGCCAGCCGCAAGTGATGGGGGCATGCCGCGATGTCGTCGATTCGGCATCGCGCACGCTGGAGATCGAAGCCAACGGCGTGACCGATAACCCGCTGGTATTCCCGGATTCAGGCGACGTACTCTCGGGCGGCAATTTCCACGCCGAGCCGGTGGCGATGGCGGCGGATCAGCTCGCGATTGCGGTCGCGGAAATCGGCGCACTCTCCGAGCGGCGAATGGCGCTGCTGGTGGACCCGGGCCTCTCCGGCCTGCCGCCGTTCCTGGTGAAAGACAGCGGTCTCAATTCGGGTTACATGATGGCGCAGGTCACCGCGGCGGCACTCGCCTCCGAGAACAAGTCCATGGCGCATCCGGCCTCGGTGGATTCGCTGCCGACCTCGGCCAATCAGGAGGACCATGTC
>CAYSKY010000523.1:0-3044 GCA_964431425.1 uncultured Burkholderiales bacterium | reverse complement strand
GCCCAATCAATGGATGCTCAGGAATTCATCGTCGCAACCGATAAAGGCATTTTCCACAAAATGAAATCAGCGGCGCCCGGCAAGACATTTATCGAGGCCCCGACTGCAGGCAACGCCGCAACATGCAAGAGCTGTGCACACTGCCCCTGGATGGCCATGAACGGCCTCGCCAACTTGGCGGCCGTGTTGGAATCGGGCGGCAATGAAATCGAAGTAGACGCCGCCATCGCTGCGCGCGCACGACATTCCATCCAAAAGATGCTGGATTTTGCGAAAGGGCTGGACCTTGGGTCCGCGGCAATCCGTAGCCGGCCGGGCGAAGCTACGGGGATCGGGCCCGCATGAAACTGCCACAACTATTCACGATTGTGGCCCTGGTATCGGCCGGGCGGGCGATACGCGGCCGAACGGCTGGGTTAAACTTGCTGGCGTCCATGCAGTACCGGTAAGACATGGGTGGGCGCCTGCGTCGGTAGCGGGCGGCAACTAAAACGCAATCAACAATGCGCGAACAGCGAGCATGAACGAAGCCGGACCCATAGCTGAAACCGTGAATCAATCAGGCAGCGAGATTGATGCCGTCACCCTTGCCGAGCTCACGCGCGCATTGCTCCCATACCTTGGACCGTATTCCATCACCACGGTGAAGCGTGCAAGCCGCGCGACCAGTGATCCGAGGGAAGCGGTGAAGCTTGTATCGCAGCACATCGAAGACGCCGGAAAGCGCGAAATGTTCCTCAAGAGCGCGCGACGGGTCCTGCTGTCGCTCCAGGCTGAAGGCGCCGCCGCGCCACGTGCCGCCGTCGTCGCGCCGGCCGGGCCCAGCCGCACCGGCGGCCGGCCGCCGACGCCCATCACGCCCGAGTTAGTCCGGCGCGGGGAAGTCGCACTTGCCCCCATCATCGGCCCCCTTGCGGGCGTACTGGTTGGCCGGTACGCCAAGGTGGCGGAGAATTCGCGCGACTTTTTCGAGCGTCTGGCCAGTCACCTGCGAAATGCCGATGAGCGCGAGTTGTTCTTTGCGACCATCCGCAGCCAGTCCGGCCCCGACAGGGACTGACATGTGCCTGCACGATAAGATCAACCTGCTACCAGCGCCGGCCGGACGGCTGAGCCCTCCTGAAGGGAAGTGACATGGGCCTTCGGCTCAAATTCAACCTGATTCTGCTCGCTGTGTTCGTGGCCGGCTTTGCCACCGTGGGTATCGTGGCCGCGCGCTATCTTGAACGGCTCGCCATTGACGATGCGCAGCGCGCAGCAATGCTGGTGCTGGACGCAGCGGGCTTCGGAAACCTGGATCCACGCATCGCGTCGGGCCTGGGGTCCCGGCTTTACGAAATGAAAGTGCGGGAGTTCGCCACATCGGATCCGCTTTCGGGCATGGAAGCGCAGGTGGCCCAGAAGCTCAAGACCCAAACCAGCGGCCAGTTCTCGGATGTGTTGACTACCGGTGCCGGTGACCGCCGGCTGGCCGTCGCCAGAACGTACGTCGCAGGCGACGGCGCGCCCCGCGTAAGACTGGCAATCGTTGATCTCGCGCCAGTCATCGCCACCACCAATATTGCGCTGACCACGTTGCTGAGTTCGATTGGCGCGGTGTTCCTGGCCGTATTCGTGGTTCTGAATCTCATGCTTGACCGCATGATTGTTCGCCCGGTCGCCGAGATGGCCATTCAGGCAGATGCGGTATCCATCGGTAATTTTTCCATTCCCGAATTCACGCCCAAGTCAAAAGACGAGATTGGCGTGCTGGGCGTGGCGTTCAATCGCATGCGTCGCAGTACTGAAGAAGCCATCAAGCTGCTGAAGGGCTCCGACTTCTAGGAGGGCGGTTCAGCGCCGATATAGCTCGCTTGACCGATATTCCGCGCCAAGGTGCCGCAATCCGACCAGGATGGCCGCGCTTGCCGGCAGCGCCAGCAAGACGCCAAAAAACCCGAACAGCTGGCCGAATGCAAGCAGCGCAAAAATGACCGCCACCGGGTGCAATCCGATGCGATCACCCACCAGCCACGGTGTGACCAGAAAGCCTTCGAGCAACTGGCCGACCGCAAATACTCCCCACACGGCAAACACGCCGGCAAACGTCGGGAACTGCATGAATGCAGCCACCGTGCCGAGCAGCAGGCCTGTACCGGCACCCACGTAAGGGATGAATACCAGCAAGCCGGTGATCAATCCCACCGGCAGCGCAAATTCAAGTCCTGCGAGCCACAAACCGGCGACATAGAAAAAGGCCATGATCAGCATGACGCTGATCTGTCCGCGCAGAAATTCAGAGAGAATGACGTTGATCTCCGAGGCAACCGTCTGCACCGTCGGCTGCAGGCGACGAGGCACCATGCCGTCCACCGCCGCAATCAGCAGGTTCCAATCCCGCAGCACATAAAAGAGCACCACCGGAATCAGCAGAAGATTCACCAGAAAGCCGGCCAGCGCAAGGCCGCCGATACCCAGCGACGAAAAAACCTTCCGCGCCACGCCTGAGGCATCGGAAAAATTGTCGGTGACGAATTGGCGGAAGGTCGCGGCGTCGAGGTTAAGCGTAATGCCGAGCGACTCATTGATCCACGGGACCGTTCTCGTCTTGAGCTGATCCGCAAGGCCGGGCAATTGCGCCACGAGCTGGCTGATTTCTTTGTAAAACAGTGGCAGCACAATCAGCAACAGCAACACGATGGCCAGCAGCAGAGTCACGACTGCGAGCAGGGTGCCCAGCGACCGCGACAATCCTTGTCTTTCAAGCCGCGACACCATGGGGTCAAATATGAAAGCGAGGATACCCGCCGCCAAAAAGGGCGCCAGAACCGGCGACAGGACCCAGACAAGAAATGCAAATGCGGCAGCAGCCAATAGCATCGTCAGGCCGTTCCAACTCAGCCATCGCGGTGTCTTCGGCGCACGGCGCGCACGCATACGCTTGAGGAATTCCGGCGGTTCCTCCGGGGATTTACAGGGGCGTGATGAAGGCATTTCCAGTAAAATCCTGGTCTCTATGGTGGGCCGGAGCCCATCCTAACCCAAATCCCGCCACGCGCCGCCGC
>CAYSKY010000522.1:0-3049 GCA_964431425.1 uncultured Burkholderiales bacterium | reverse complement strand
CGGTGAAAGCCCGGAAGACGCGATGTACAGGGAACTGGAAGAAGAGACCGGACTGCGGCGGGAACATGTACGAATCCTTGGGCGCACCAAGAATTGGCTGCATTACAGCGTGCCCAACCATTGGGTGAAGCGTGAATGGCGGGGTACCTACAAGGGCCAGAAGCAGATCTGGTACCTGCTGAAACTGACCGGGCGCGACCATGACATCCGCCTGAGGGCTAGTTCGCATCCCGAATTCGACGCCTGGCGCTGGCACGACTATTGGGTTCCGCTGGAATCCGTAATCGAGTTCAAACGCGATGTCTATCGCCAGGCGCTGCAGCAATTGGTGCGTTACCTTGAGCCGATCCCCCGGCATCGCCCCGCGCCTTCGGCCCGACCCCGCAACAACTTGGAAAGCGCGGGCGACTCGATGGCGATTACCATTCAGGAAACCGTTTCCATTCGCGTCGCGGGTACCCAGGCGGCAGACTAGATCTGGCCGGAAGGCTGAGTTACCACGAGATTGTCGCGGTGGATCAATTCCGGCTCGGCGATGTAGCCTAGCAGCGCTTCGATGTCGCCCGTCGGCCGGCGGGCGATTTTCCGGGCCTCAGAAGCGGAATAATTCACCAGGCCGCGTGCGAGTTCCATGCCGGCGCTGTCTACGCAACTCACAACCGCCCCGCGGTCGAATTCACCGTCAATGGCAGTGACCCCGACCGGCAACAGACTCTTGCCGCCGGTCTGGAGCGCGCGCGCCGCGCCAACATCCAGGTGCAGGCGGCCGCTGGTTTTCAGGTGCCCAGCCAGCCAGGCCTTGCGAGCCTGCAGGGCTGTCGCTTCGGAAACCAGGTGAGTACCGATCGACTCACCCTCCAGCAATCGCAGCAAAACGTTGTTTTCCCGGCCATAGGCGATGACGGTGTGGCTGCCGGACATGGCGGCGCGCTTTGCGGCCAGTACCTTGGTGAGCATGCCGCCCCGTCCCAGCTCTGACCCTGCGCCGCCGGCCATCGCCTCGAGCGAGGCGTCGCCGGCACGTCCCTGCCGGATGAGCGTGGCCGATGGGTCGTGTCGCGGATCGGCGGTGAAAAGTCCCTGCTGGTCGGTGAGAATGACCAGGTGATCGGCCTCGATCAGGTTCGCGACCAGGGCGCCGAGCGTGTCGTTGTCGCCAAACTTGATTTCATCCGTCACCACCGTGTCGTTTTCGTTGATCACCGGCACAATGCCAAGCGAGAGCAGCGTTGACAGTGTTGTACGTGCATTCAAATAGCGTTTGCGGTCAGCGAGATCGTCGTGGGTGAGCAGGATTTGCGCCGTGCCGACCTTATGGTCGCGGAAAGCGGACTCATAAACCTGGACCAGACCCATCTGGCCGACGGCAGCAGCCGCCTGCAGTTGGTTGATCTCATGCGGCCGCGATTTCCACCCCAGTCGCTGCATGCCTTCGGCAATTGCGCCGGACGAGACCAGCACGACCTCGACGCCCCTGCCGCGTAACGCCGCAATCTGCGCCACCCACTCGCGAATCAGCGCGTGGTCCACGCCGGCGCCGTGGTTGGTAATCAGTGTCGATCCGATTTTGACGACGATGCGACGGGCGCTTTGCATATCGTGACTGGCTGGCTGAACCTTCTGGCCTACGTTGAGGTTGGTCCCGGCGGTGCTACGCGGCGCCGGGCGTTGCGGTCGCCCCGGCGGCATCGCCCGCGCGCTGGGCGTCGACATGGTCCATGATTGCAAACGTCAGTTCCTTGCAGCCGTCCGCTTTCATGGCTGAGATGACGTAGTGTGGTCCCTTCCACTTCAGCGACTTGAGGATCTTCTTGACCCGAGCCGACGCTTCGTCCGGCTCCAGCAGGTCGGTTTTGTTGAAGACCAGCCAGCGTGGCTTGTCGTAGAGCGCCTGGTCATACTTCTTCAATTCGAGCGCCAGCGCACGAGCTTCCTTCGCAGGATCGACATCGGGATCGAACGGTGCGATATCGACCAGGTGAAGCAGCAGGCGCGTGCGCTGAAGGTGCCGCAGAAACTGGATACCCAGTCCCGCACCCTCCGCGGCGCCTTCAATCAGGCCCGGCACATCAGCAATCACAAAACTGCGGTTGTCACTGACCCGTACCACGCCCAGGTTGGGGTGCAGTGTCGTGAAAGGATAGTCAGCTACCTTGGGCCGCGCAGCCGAGACTGAGCGGATAAAGGTGGATTTGCCGGCATTGGGCATGCCCAGCAAACCGACATCGGCCAGCACCTTCAACTCAAAGTAAACCTCGCGCGATTCCCCTTCCTCGCCTGGCGTGGTCTGGCGCGGTGCGCGATTGGTGGAGGACTTGAAATGCAGGTTTCCAAGCCCGCCGCGGCCTCCCTGCGCAATCAGCAGCTTTTGCTGGTCATGGGTCAGGTCGCCGATCACCGCGTCGGTCACCAGATCCTTGACCAGGGTACCGACCGGCACGCGCAGCACAATGTCGTCGGCACCACGGCCGTTGCAGTCGGCACCGCGGCCCGGTTCGCCGTTCTTGGCGCGAAAAATACGCGTGAAACGATAATCGACGAGCGTGTTGATGTTGCTGTCTGCCACGACATACACCGAACCACCGCGGCCGCCGTCGCCGCCATCAGGGCCGCCAAAGGCAATGTACTTTTCGCGACGCATGGAGGCCGAGCCCTTGCCGCCGTCGCCGGCGTGGACTTCAATTCGCGCTTCGTCGATGAATTTCATGGAGAGTGTCGCCCAGCAAAAAGGCCCCGAAGATTACTCTCCGGGGCCTTTTTGACGGAGGCCTTGAAAGGTCAGACCGGCAGGATGCTGACGGTACGCACCTTGCGGGGGCCCTTGGTCGCGAACAGGACTTTGCCGTCCTTGAGTGCGAACAGGGTGTGGTCCTTGCCGATGCCTACATTGTCGCCCGGGTGGAACTGGGTGCCGCGCTGGCGAACAATGATTGAACCTGCCGGAATCAATTCGCCGCCGAACGTCTTGACGCCCAGTCGCTTTGATTCTGAATCGCGGCCGTTACGCGAACTGCCGCCTGCTTTTTTATTTTCCAATAGTAAACTCCTT
>CAYSKY010000521.1:0-3059 GCA_964431425.1 uncultured Burkholderiales bacterium | reverse complement strand
GGACGATGGGCTTCAACGCGACGATGGAATCGATCCATCGCTGGGCCTGGTGGTTTGCGGTGCTGTGCCCGCTGACGGGTGGCATCGGCATTCTGCTCACCGGTACCGTGGTCGATAACTGGTACCTGTGGGCCGTCAAACATCATGTTGCGCCGATGTATCCGCTGCTGGCTCCTGTCCTCGATCCCGCGTTGATGCAAGGAGTGGGCAAATGAGAATCGACATGCGCAGTATTGTCATCGGTTGCGTTGCCCTGGGAACGCTGGTGCTTTCCGGCTGCTGGGAGCGCCCGCCGATCGAGCCCACCCAGAATGGCTATCGCGGCCTCGCCATGGGCGAAATGATCAACCCGCGGCTGATGGCGGCCAAGACCGCGGCCAACACGCTTCCCGAGGTGCTGCCACCGGCTCTTGAGGGTGGGCCGACTGCCGGTTCCATCTACAAGAACGTGCCGGTGCTGGGCCATCTCAGTGTGGCCGAATTCACCCGCACGATGGTGTCCATCACCAACTGGATTGCACCCAAGGAAGGCTGCAACTACTGTCACAAGGTCAACGAGGATTTCTCGGTCGACAACGTTTACACGAAAGTGGTCGCACGCAAGATGCTGCAGATGACAATGGCGGTCAACAGCGACTGGAAGAACCACGTCGCCGATACCGGGGTCACCTGCTATACATGCCATCGTGGCAAGGCGGTACCGGCCAACCTCTGGTTTTCACAGCCGCCGGAACGCCAGGTGGCCCGCATGACCGGCGGCGACGACGGTCAGAACCGGCCAGGTAAAGTGGTGGGCCTGACCTCGCTGCCATACGATCCGTTTTCGATGTACCTGAGCAAGGCGCAGAACATCCGGGTGGTCAGCGACACGGCGCTCCCGGCCGGCAATCTGCACAATATCAAACAGACCGAGGGTACCTACGCGCTCATGGTTCATATGTCCGATGGCTTGGGCGTGAACTGCACCTACTGCCACAACACCCAGGCGTTCTCGTCGTGGGCAACCAGTACGCCGCAACGCGTAACTGCGTGGTACGGCATCAACCTGGTTCGCGACCTGAACAACAACTATATGGATCCACTCGCCGGCGTATTTCCCGCCAACCGTAAGGGACCGCAGGGCGATGTTGGCAAGGTGAACTGTACAACCTGCCATCAGGGGGTGTTCAAGCCTTTGCTGGGTGCCAAGTTGGTCAAGGACTTCCCGGGGCTTCTCAAGGCAGCCGCACCGGTACCAGCGCCGGTAGTGGCAGCAGCCGGAAAAGCCAGAACACCCAAGTAGTCGGCGCGTCTGTCGCTGTCGGCAATGGCGGCGGCAAACGCGGGCGGCAGTCCTTCGCAAACAAGACGGCAGCCAATTGGCTGCCGTTTTGCATAGGTGAACTTCCATGCGCCGGGCCGAGCTGCCAAATTTCGTATCGAGTGACGGATACGTTCGAAGGTACGCCGAGCAGCGGCGCCGCGATTTTCGCCCGCCGATAGGGGGCCAACACTTCCCGTTAGTGAAACCCTAGCATTGGCGCGCCTTCCAGGCTGAAAAGCCTCGGGAAGCCGCGCCAGTGCTAGAGTTCGTATCGTCAGTCCGAAATGGAAAGCGGAACGGCAGGCGTTGTATGCAGACGGCCGGGAAGATGCCAAGCCCCGCAACTCGCATCACCCTTGCTTCCCGTATGCGCGCCCTAGCCCTAGAGTGTCTGGTTGTTGCGATCCGGATCGGCGCGGCGCGTGCCCAGGGCCCATCGCCAGATACCTTCGACTGGCAGTGGCAGGACCAGAAACCAGTGCTCGAGTACCGCGAGACTGAGCAGGGTGGCGAGGAGGCCGTTCGCCACGACCGAGTAGGGTGCGGCATGTTCACTGAGGGCCGATTGCCAGAGCGCGAACGCCAGTACGCTGGCCGGCGTCACTACGACCGGAAACAGCAGGTTCATATGACGCTTCCCGAAATAACTGGCCAGATGGGACAAATGGCTGGGCAGGAAACCGGCGTACTGATTGCGCACACCAAAGAACAGGTTGAGCTTGGCCGACAGCCTCATCAGCCAAAGCACGAGGAACGTCTGTACGGCAATCTGGTTGGGCTGCCGCCAGGTGGCGAAGTGTATGGCGAGAAGGCAGGCGACCAACGCGAACTCGTGGTGGACGATGGTCTCGGTGGCGAACTGAAACTTCTGCCACTCGCTACTGCGGGGCGGGCAGGGGCTGCGGCGGGAACCGGTGATGTAACCCATCAGGAACGCGAGTTCCTGCCAGCCCCAGATCAAAATGACCCCGGCGAAGGCCAGGTAGGCATTCGCCGCTGTTGCCTCGCGACTGGAAATGGCGATGACGATCAGGGCAGCAGCGGCCAACGCCGTGGCGGCCCACAGGCTTCGGGCGTAAGTTCGGCGTGGCAGTCCGTCCAGATACAGAATCAGCCCCGTGCTGAACCACCAGACGAATAGCGTAAACAATACCGCACTGCCGAGCGCACCCACGGTCGATTACCCGCTCATCCCAAGGCGATGAGTATGTTGGCGCCTCACCACGCCGGCGCCATGCGAACCTGCTCGGGCAGGCTGTGGTGATTGACCGGCAGAAAGTACAGGCGCGCAAAGGTGACCGCGCCTGCCAGCGCCCACCCTGCCTGCTTGATCCGGCCGACGATACCGCCCCGTGCCTTGGCGGCGTTGAGCGCCGTCGAAATCCGGAACAGGCGCTCCAGTCCGGCGCGAAACGCGGGATTGTCAGTGTCAAGGGACACCGGGAACACCTGCTTGGTGATTTCCGTGGTGATGCGAAACACCCGGTAGTCGTATTCAGTGGGGTCGATCCCCATGGAAACATGGAGGGCGGGGCGGGTGTGGTCGCGAACGTACATGGTGGCGTAGACTGCGAGCACAAAAAACCGGATCCAGTAGACGTTCAAGCCGCGCAGCAGGTGCGGATTGGCGCGCATGATGAGGGCGAACGATTCACCGTGCCGGAACTCATCGTTACACCAGCGCTCGAACCAGCGGAATATGGGATGGAAGCGTTTGTCCGGGTGACGTTCGAGCTGGCGGAAGATCGTAATGTAG
>CAYSKY010000520.1:0-3060 GCA_964431425.1 uncultured Burkholderiales bacterium | reverse complement strand
AGGGGACAGCGACGTGAAGTCTGCCAACGAGGCCGTACCGGTCCTTGAATGCCAGGGCATTGAGCGCCGCTTCGGTGGCTTGGTGGCCGTGACCGGCGTGGACTTGCGCATCGACCGCGGCGAGATCTTCGGCTTGGTCGGCCCCAACGGCTGCGGCAAGACCACGCTGGTCAATGCCGTCACCGGGTTCTACCCGCCACAGAAGGGCCGCATCCTGCTGAACGGCACCGAGATCACCGGCATGAAGCCGCACAAGGTGGCGCGCCAGCATGTCGCGCGCACCTTCCAGAACCTGGCGCTGTTCAACGGCATGTCGGCGCTCGAGAACATCCTGCTCGGCCGCCACGTGCACCTGAACCCCGGTGTCGTCAAGACGGCGCTGTACTGGTGGCTGAGCCAGCCCGAGGAGATCTCGCACCGCCGGCTGTGCGAGGAGACGATCGAGTTCCTGCAACTGCAGGGCGTGCGCGACGAGCCCGTGGAAACACTGCCCATCGGCCTAAAGAAGCGGGTCGAACTGGCCCGCGCTCTGGTCGCCGAGCCGACCTTCCTGATCCTGGACGAGCCGATGGCAGGCATGAACCAGGAGGAGAAGGAGTACATTGCGCGCTTCATCCTCGACGCGCGCGACGAGCGCGGCATCACGGTGCTGCTGATCGAACACCACATGGATGTCGTGATCGGCATCTGCGACCGCATCATGGCCCTGAATTACGGCGAAGTCATCGGCACCGGTGTGCCGCGCGACGTGGTCGCCAACCCGCGCGTCATCGAAGCCTACCTCGGAAAGGCGCAGCAGCATGCAGCGTGACGATCTCGCCCACGCTGCGGCCCCGGCGCGACAGTGGGACCTGAACCCGCAGACCACCCTGACCCGGCTGCTGGCCGTCAACGCTGGCAGCCATGGGCGCCAGGTCGCCATGCGCGAGAAGGCGCTCGGCATCTGGCAGGAATTCACCTGGCAACAAGTGCTCGACGAGGTCCTGTCCATCGCGGCCGGTCTTGAGCAATTGGGTTTCGCTGCCGGAGACTCGATGCTGGTGCTCGGCGACAACCGCGTTCGTCTGTACCTCGGCATGCTGGCTGCCGGCACGCTCAAGGGCTACGCGATGCCGGTGTACCCCGACGCTACGCCCGACGAGGTACTCCATTTCGCCAGCGAAGCGCAGGCGCGCTTCGCGCTGGCCGAGGACCAGGAGCAGGTCGACAAGCTGTTGGAATTGCGCGAGAACGCGCCATCTCTGCGGCACATCGTCTACGACGACCCACGCGGCCTCAACCATTACAAGGTCGATGGCCTGGCCTCGTGGGAGCAGTTGCGCGACGCCGGCGCCGCCCGCCTGCGTAACGAACCGACTCTTCGCGACGATCTGATCAACCGGGCGGTACCCGAAGGCCCGGCGGTGTTCGTGCACTCGTCGGGCACCACGGGCAAGCCCAAGGGTGTGGTGCTGCAGCAGCGCAACGTGCTCGCTGGCGTGCGCAACGCCTACCAAGGCAAGGTCTTCGGCTGGGGCGAGCACATCCTGGCCTACCTGCCGATGGCCTGGATTGGTGACTTCGCCGTCACCATGGCCGCGGGCATCGCGCTGCGCTTCACCGTGAACATTCCGGAACGTTCGGAAACCGTGCTGCGCAACCTGCGCGAGATCGCGCCCACGCTCTACCTTGCCGCGCCGCGCAGCTGGGACAACATGCTGACTTCGATTCGGGTCCGCATGGAAGACTCCACGCCGCTGAAGAAGCGCATCTTCGACCACTTCATCGACGTCGGAGTCGCCGTCGAACGGCTGAAGCTCGATGGCAAGACCCCCACAGCGATGCAGCGCTTGCAATGCCGGCTGGGCGAGATCCTGGTGTTCGGGCCCCTGAAGGACCAGTTCGGGCTGAACCGCATGCGCGTGGCGCTGACCGGTGGTGAGGCGATGGGGGAGGACACCTTCCTCTTCTATCGAGCGCTGGGCATCAACCTGCGCCAGCTCTACGGGCAGACCGAGAGCAGTGCGTTCAACGCCGTGCAGGCCGCCGACGAAGTGCGCCTGCACACGGTGGGCCGGCCGCTGCCGGGCGTGGAGGCGAAAATCGCAGACGACGGCGAGATCCTGCTGCGATCGGAGAGCGTCTTCAGCGGCTACTTCCAGAACGAGGAAGCGACGCGCAAGACCCTCATCGACGGCTGGCTGCAAAGCGGCGACGCGGGCTACGTCGAACCCAATGGCCACCTGGTCGTGCTGGGCCGGGTGTCCGAAGTCGTGCACACCGCCAAGGGCGAGCGCTACATCCCGAACTACATCGAGAACCGGCTCAAGTTCAGCCCGTACATCAAGGACGTGGCCGTGCTCGGGACCGGGCGTGACTTCCTCTGCGCGATGGTGTGTATCGATGGTGACGCCGTCGGTCACTGGGCCGAGGTGCGCGGCATTCCCTACATCTCGTACGCCGACCTGTCGCAGAAGGCCGAGGTGTGCGAGCTGGTCGCCATCGCGATCCGACGGCTGAACGAGGCTCTGCCTGAGGGGCTGCGCATTCGGCGCTTCGTCGACCTGCACAAGGAGTTCGACCCCGACGACGGCGAGATCACGCGCACGCGCAAGCTGCGTCGAAACGTCATCGAAGAGCGCTACGCGTCCGTCATCCAGGCGCTTTATGCCGGTGACGACTCGACCGTCATGAAGGCGCAGATCACCTACGACACCGGTGATACCGGCGTGATTGAACGCAACCTGGTGTTGAGGAATCTTTGACCATGGACTTGTCACTCTTCCTCGAACTGGCCATCAACGGCGCCCTGTCGGGCCTGATGTATTCGCTGGTCGCACTGGGCATCGTGCTCATCTACAAGTCGTCTTCGGTGCCCAACCTGGCGCAGGGGGCGCTGGCCATGCTCGGCCACATGGGTGCTGCGGCCAGCATCAAGGCCTGCGGCGAACAGATTCACGCGTTCGCCCAACCCGGAGCCACGCCGGGAGCGGACGATTTCGAAAAAATCGCCCAGCAATTGTCTTTGCTCGGTTTCTTTGTCGATGCCCTGCCCAGCGGCGAGACGGACTTCGAGACCTT
>CAYSKY010000519.1:0-3060 GCA_964431425.1 uncultured Burkholderiales bacterium | reverse complement strand
ACGCGCCCCTCTTCATGTGGTACTTCTCGTAGTCGTCCTTAATCAGAACGGCGTCGTGCGGATGCTCCACGTCACCGTGCATCTTGTAGACAACAGCATCTCGCCTTGACTTGGTAGTGGCCAGTTGCTCGGTGATGTATTTGACGTCCGCGATCTTTCCGGCGTCCTTCAGAGCAGTCTCAATAAGCTGGTCGTAGTTCGTCGTCCAGTACGTGCTAATTGGGAGGCGAGCCAATACCTTGTGGTTATCCGTTGGGACTGCTCCAACAGTGAGTTGCTCGATCAGCAGCTGATTCAATTTATGCCGGTTGCCACCATTTTCATTGCAGTGGTACTGAGCTACCGCCACCAGATCGTGCTCTTTATCGACATCAAGGCGAAGCTCATCCGCAATCGGGCGTAACAAATCCCGCCAGTTCACGAACCCGGCAGGAGCGGATAATCCTGCACCTGCAAAGATGGCGGCGTTATCTTCCCGTATCTCTTTGAGATAGTCTTGGATGAACAGCTCGATCTCGCGATCCATCACTCACCACCCTCAAACTCAGCATTCTTGAACCGCAGCACATTGCAGTTCTCCTTCACGGCACGCTGTAATCCATCGTCGAAGCCTGTAGCTGATTCGGCTTGAATCTCGATGGCGATCTTCACCTTCACGCCAGGGCGAGATGTGAACTGCAAAATAACTTCATCGACGAGGTCGGCGAACTGCTTTTTGGCCTGAATCGCATCGAGTTCGATGCTGCCGTAGAACTGTTTCTTGACCGCCTGTGGGGCGCTGTCACCACCGGTCTGATAGGTCGGCTTGGCTGAATCCTCGGCGCGTGGCGGCCCGTCTCCGGTGGGATTGCCTGTCGGGTCAGTGGGTTTGGGCCGCGCAGCGTCTTCGGCGGCTCTCTGCGCCTCTGCGTATCCGGCAGCGGTGACCGGTTCGATCAGCAACAGCGACGAGTCGAGAAACAGCGATGTACGTTTGCCAAAGGTGAATCCAACATAGCGGCCATCTTCTTTTCCCTGCGCGAAGCCGAAGAAGTCCCGGCTCTCTGCACCTATCGCCATTGTGTGTTGAAAGGCCGTATCGTCCTTGATGCGAGGCAGATAGAGTTGCTGACAGCTCTGCTGCCACACATTCAGTGCGTTGGCCTCCTTAACATCGTCCTTCCAGAACCAGTCCTTCAGCACTTTGGTCAGGTGGATGGGGGCCCACTCGGTGATCAGGAGTTCGTTCTCCTTCAGCACGCGCTCAATTTCCTGCGACAGGTTCTGCGCACCCGGGTTGACCTGGAAGTGTTCCCACTGAATCTCGGACAGTCCCTTGCCAGGACGGGCCTCCTGCATCGGCGCGATCATCCATTTGTAGGTTTCGCGGATCATCCGCCGCAGAGCCTCGTTGGCGTCCTCAAGGCTTTTGCCGGCTTGTCTCGATTGGAACTGATCGAGGTTGAGCTTCATTTCCTTGATATCGCTTACGATGGACTGCCACGCCAAGGTCGAGCGCACTTGATCCTTCAGGCGGCTCACGCTGTCGTAGTCGGCGGCCAGGAAGATCAAGCGATTCTGCTTGAAGCGCGGCTGATCGCCACGGGTCTTCAGAATCTCAGTAGCGCGCTCGATAGCGAGGCTCTGGCCACTACGGCTGAAGGCAGCGTCGGGCGGCAACACCACAAGGCGCAACTGCCAGTCATCGGGAACGTCCCCGCTGGCCGTGAAAATGTGGATGCCGCCAAACACGCCGGTGGCAAAGCTCTTCTGCACACGGTCACGGATGGCGGGGAACACGTCCTCTTTATCCTGGAAGCGGCGTTTGCGCTCCTCCATTTCCCGGCGCAGGTTCGGGCGGGTATCGAACCAGAAGCGGTTATTTCCGCTGTTCAGATAGTGGAGTCGGTCGCCCAAGCGACGCAATGCGTCCTTGTAAATGCCAACCTGCTGATCCGGCTGCGCCACACCCAAGATGACGCGCTCCAGCTCAATGCCTCGCACCATCTGACTCGAAGTGGTTGGCGCGCTACCCAAGAAAATGGCACGTGCTGAACGGCGGCAGGCTTGCACGCTGCCGAGGCGTGTGTCGCGATTCTCGATCTCAGTGGTCTCGGCGCGTTCGCCATCAACGTCACGCTCGACTACCGGGTCCCAGCCCTGCGGAAGGTAGTAGATCACCTCGTTGCGCGTGTCTGCATCTTGCAGCGGAAAGCTGCCGGGCATAATCAGCGGGTCTTTGTCGTTGTCCTTCCACAGCCGATGGATAACCTTGGCCATCAACTTCAACACACCACGGGTGCGCTGGAAATTATCCAGCGTTGACCAGTCCTCATACAGGCGGTCGAACACCTCGGGGTGGATTGGATAAGCGTGCATCAAGCGGTCGAAATAATGGCTTTCCTGCGTCTCACGCGGAAAGTCTTCACCGTTTGCCGTGTAGTAATCGGCGAATGCACGACACACCGATTCCGCCGCCAGCTTGTCATTGATGCTGCTGAACAGCCGACGACGAACGATCTCGAACGCCTCCTCGGTGCCTACCGGTTTCCACAGCGCTTGAATGCGACCAAAGTAGTGCGCCAGGGCTGCAAGCGCTTTCACCCCGCGCTGGCTGCCCGCTTCTTTATCTGATTCCGGCAGCGAGGCCAACAAAACAGCAGTCGGCACGGCTTTGAGCGCTTCAGTCAGCGCCTGAACGAAGCTCAGGTTCGAATCGAAGCTGCCGCCAGTGAGCGTCTTGCCTTCCTCAAACTGGCGAACGTAGGCGACCAACTCGTCGATCAGAATCACGCAAGGCGCGTAGCGACTGAGCAGTGTTTCCAGCACTGCCTTGCCGGGTGAAGTGCCCGAAGAGTCCGCATCTGCCACCAGCGCATAACCCTCGGCCTTTCCCAACTGCCACGCCAGATCACCCCAAAGGGTACGAATGGCTTGTCCGTCGCGCATCACTGGCTGGTTGGGCGATGATTTGATGCCATCCAGAACAGCAATCCGTGCGCGCGGCAACTCCGTCACTCCGGCCGCATCAAGAATGGCAGGCACACCCGGCAGATCACTGGCCTGCGCTTCCCCACAGGC
>CAYSKY010000518.1:0-3064 GCA_964431425.1 uncultured Burkholderiales bacterium | reverse complement strand
GGGAGGGGCCGCAACGTCCTGGCTGCGGACAGTTTGCCAAACTCAAGCGCCAGCGCGCCTCCCAGCCCAGAAATGCCCTCCACCTCGCCCCCTGCATGGGGCTCGGATTCGTGAGCCATTCGTCAGGCCGCAGGGCCTGACTCATGTGCACACTCATCCACACACCCTGTTCCGCCCGCCGGCCTTGGCTTCGTACAACCTCGCATCGGCACGTGCCATCAGCCGTTCATGGCTGGCATCACCCTGCAGCGCCGCCACGCCAAAGCTCATCGTCACGCGCGGCCCCGCACCCTTGGTTTCCCAGTCCGACGACTCAATGGATTGCCGCAGGCGCTCGCAAATCGCCATCGCTTCATCGCGATCGGTCTCCGGCAGCACCAGCACGAATTCCTCGCCGCCGTAGCGCCCTACCATGTCGATATGCCGTGAGCCCGCGCCGAGGATGAGCGCGATGCTGCGCAGTACTTCATCGCCGGCGGCGTGAGAATGCAGATCGTTGATCTTCTTGAAGAAGTCGATGTCACCCAGCGCCACCGACAGCGGCCGGCCGTTGCGCACGGCGCGCTCGAATTCATGCGCCAGGAAGCGGTCCAGCTCGCGCCGGTTGGGGATGCCGGTCAGCGCATCTTCCTTGGAAAGCTTTTCGTAGGCGCGCGCCGCGTCGGCAACCTGCACCAGCAGCTTGGCTTTTTCGTTGCTGGCGGATTCGAGCTTTTGCTTTTCCAGTTCCAGTTCCTGGGTGCGTTCCACCACGGTCTTGTGAAGCAGCGTGCGCTGCGCCTTGAGTTGCATGATGCGGCCGCGATAGGCGGCGAACGCAGCCAGCAGCACCACCAGCAGCCCGCCCCATCGGAACCAGCCGGTCTCGTAAAAATGCGGGCGCTGCACCACACGCAGCGACATGCCGGTGTCGTTCCACTCACCGCCCTCACGCGAGGAAATCACCCGGAACAAATATTGCCCGGGGTTGATGTTGGTGAACACCGCCTTGGTTTCGCGCTGCGCTTCCACCCAGTTTTCGTCGAACCCTTCCAGCCGGTAGCGGTAACGCACCTTTTCCGGATCAGAAAAGCTCAGGCCCACGTAATCGATTTCCAGCCGGTGCGTGGCGGCGGGCAGTTGCACGCCTTCCTGCGCCGTGTACGGCGACGGCGCACCATCGATGCTGACGCGACGGATGTGCACCGGCGGCGCCTTGCGCGGTGCCAGCATCTTGGCGTCCGGGCTCACCACGGCGATGCCCTTGGCGGTGGGAAACAGTACGCGGCCGTCGCGCATCAACCAGCCGGCCGGCTGCGAGGCACCGTTGCACTGCGTGGACGCCATGCCGTCGGCGCGGGTGAAATAGGCCGGCTCGATCTTCTCGCGCTTGCCGGCGATGCGCTCTTCGATCTGTGCCATCGGCAACTTGACGATGCCGCGGGTGCTGCACAACCACAACGAGCCGCGCTTGTCGTCGATGGCCACAAAAAAGGATTGCTCCGGCACGCCGTCATTGCGCGACAGGAAGCGCACCTTGCGCGCCGCCCCCGCGCCGTCGATGCGCGCCACGCCGTAGGTGGTGAAGCTGGCGTACACCCGCCCCTGCTGGTCGCCGTTGATCGCCAGCACCGGCGACTTGCCCTCTACCACCAGCATCACCGGCGCACCGCTGCCGGGCTCGATCACGCCGGCCCCACTGCGCGAACCCACCCAGGCATTGCCGCGTGCATCTTCGTGCAGCGAGGTCACCTGCTCCACGTTCTGGCCCTGGCCGACGGTCACGCGTTGCACCGGCACCTCGGCCTTCCACGACCATTTGAAGAGGCTGGTGGCCGTGCCCACGTAGAGTGAGCCATCTTTCATCGGCAGAATGGCGCGCACCGCCACGGCCGGCAATGCCATCTTCGCCGACACCAGTTCGATCTTGTCGTTGACCATGCGATGCAGCCCGCCGCCGTTGGTGCCGATCCACAGCGTGCCGTTCGGGTCCTCGGCCAGCGACAGCACGGCCGTGGTCAGCAGGCCCTGCTCGCGGCCGAAGCGGCGGGTGGTGCCGTCCTGCATCATGAACAGGCCGTCGGCCGTGGCCACCCACACGCGGCCCTTGCGGTCTTCCAACACCGCGCGGGTGAATTCCTGGGTGATGCCGCGGCGCGCGCCCCAGGTCATCAGCAGCGATTCACGGAAGCGGCTGGTACCCTGGTCCGTGCCCACCCAGACGCCGTTCTCGCTGTCTTCCAAGATGGCGCGGATGTTGTTGTTGGACAGCCCGTCGGCGGCGGTGAAGCGCTCGATGTGCTCCGGTTTGTCGCGCTCGATGCGCTGCACGCCTTCCAGCGAGCCCACCCAGATGCTGCCGCTGCGGTCTTCGATCATGCGCGTCAGCGAATCGCTGCCGAGGCCCTGGGCGCGGCGGATGCGGCGGATGGTGTCGCCTTCGACGATCGCCAGCCCTTCACCGGACGTCGCCACCCACAACCGCCCCTTGCTATCACGCAGCACATCGGCAATGCCGGTGGTGTCGATCCACGAACCGGTGGGCTTGCTGTTGAATTTGCCGTCACGGAACACCGCGAGGCCATTGGCCGTGCCCACCCAGACTTCGCCATTGGCAGTGGCGCGCACGATGGTGATGATGCCCGTGGGCAGCCCGTCGGCGGTGCTGAACAGCTTGGAAGTCTTTCCTGTCACCCGCGCAATGCCGGCCGAACCCACGCTGGCCCAGATTGCGCCGGTGCTGTCCTCGGCCAGCAGCGAGGCGCGGCCGGTGGGCAGCGCCGGCTCGGTCGCCAGCGCCTCGAACTTGCCATCCAGATACTGCACCACCCCGCCATCGCGCAGCCCGATATAGAGGCTGCCGTCCTTCGCGGCCAGCAGGGTGATGACGCCGGTGCCCTTGAGCGAGGGCGTGTTGGCCTCGTTGAAAACCGTGAAATTGAGGCTGTCAAAACGCGCCACGCCCTCGTGGGTGGCGAACCACAGGTAACCGTCGCGCGTTTGCGTGACATCGCGGATGGCTGAGTGCGGCAGCCCCTCGTCCACCGACCAGGTCTGGAACATGAATTCCGACAGCGGCTTGGAC
>CAYSKY010000517.1:0-3066 GCA_964431425.1 uncultured Burkholderiales bacterium | reverse complement strand
CAGCCTGGAAGCCGCGCCAGTGCTTGATGTTGCCATCAGGCCCACACCCCACCCGACCGGCAGGCCTTCCAGATGGCGGCGTGTTCCCTCAGGTCATTCCCGTTCAGTGGGAATCAAGTCTGGCCGATGGGTTTGGCGCCAGGCCAGCACGTCGTCGATCAAGCGTTTCGCCTCCCGGCTGCACTCATCAGCCGTGGAGTGGTCGACATTGTCGCCGGTGTAATCGGCCACGTTGCGCAGGCGGCGCAGGGCATCCAGCACCACCACGCGCGCGAGGTCGACGCCAGCCGTCAAGGGCAGGCTTTGCAACACCGTTTGGTGGTGGCCGGGCTTGTTTGTATTGGTTCGGTAGCCGTTCATCATCAATGCCGCCAGCGCGCTTTGCATGATTGCCTTGTAGGCGGCGTCGAAGCGCGTTTCGGCGGTGATGGTCTTCACACGCGCGTCGCCCAGGTTGCGCTTGGCGGCCGCGAGCAGGCGGGCAATTTCGCCCGCGTCGATCGGGTGGGACTTAATCTGGTCGATCTTCAGCAAGTTTTGCAAAGTCACTGGCATCTCCCATTACGAATATCTTCGGTTCACTGGCCACCCGCGCAACAAAGCGGTCATTTGCCTGCAGCTTGGTTTTGAATGCGGCCCTGGTCATCACCACCGGGTTTACTTCCCGGCCCAGCTGCGCCGAGCCCGCGTGACAGGCATGCACCACGTTGGCAAATGTGGTGGTGCCGATAACCATGAGGTCGATATCGCTGCTTGCCTGCGCGTTCCCCTGCGCCATGGAACCGAACACCCACGCGAACGCGATCTTTGATTGCATCGGCATCAGCAAATCACGCAGCACATCGGCCAGCCCCGACGTCTTGCGAAAGATACCGGCCATCTCGGGAAAAATCGGGCTATCGCGGTTGGCCTGGTAGCGCACCTGATTGCCTGCTTCTGCCCGCAGCAACAATCCCGCATCCGCCAGCAGCGTCAATTCCCGATGCAACGAGCCGGCCGGCACGCCAGTCAGCCGCGCGATCTCGCGCACGTAGAACGATTCGTCCGCGCGCAACAACAGCAAGGCCAGTATCTGCCGGCGATAGGCGCCGAACAGAACCTCCACCAGTTGGGGACGTGGGTCAGATTCGGTTGATCTCATATTGAGAACAAGTGTAGCGTATTTGAGAACAATGCGGCTGGACAATTGATGGCGGGCTCAATTCACGGATGCCGAGGTGCAGCCACTGGCGCAGGCCTACCGGGAAGATCTGCCGGTCGCAAATGGCCGCCTAAAGTAGCAAAAAAGCACTAAACCCCAGCATTGGCGCGCCTTTCCAAGCATTTTCGGCCTGGAAGCCGCGCCAGTGCTTGACTTTGGCACTGCCGCTCGCCCCCACTGACCAGCCTCCCCCTTTCTCAAAGGGGGAATGAGGGGGATTTCTCAGCGCCCCAAAAGGCACCCAACCACCCCTACCCCCGCGTCCCCCGACACCCCGGAAACCGCGAACACCCCCAAAACTCACTCCCCGCATTCGGCCCCCGCCCCGCCGTGCGCCGCACCATGGCGCTGCCGCACAAGGGGCACGCCACCGCGTCATTTGCGGGCACTACTGGTTCACTCTGTCCGTAAGCGATAGATCTGCCGCGTCCCGGCACCGCTTGGTTCGTGCCGCACCTCGAAAAGCTGAGCACCTTCAATCAAGTCACCCAAACTTCGAAAGCCATATTGCTCCCAGAGCTTGAGCCTCTCTTCAGGCTGGTGCCGAGCAATGTAGTGCCCCGCGTTGCTGACGAGTGTCCATCCATCCGGTCTTGCGTGCTCAGCAGTCGCATCACAAATTGCCCGCACCAGCGGGCTCAACATCAACTCGACGTGCTTCTGGAATTCGTCGGAAACCATGAGCGCGACTACATCCTTTTGAAATGCGCACTGCGCATCAAAAAGATTCTTCAGCCTGCGGTACTGGCCATCTGCGCTTTCTCGCTGCGCTATCAAGTAGGCCTCCGCAGCGCGCATGCTCTCTTTCGATTGCCAGTTCCACTTCGACACAAACGAATGGACGAGCTCATTTCTGGCAATGATGGCCTGCCGCAACTCGGCCTCATGCGCAGCGTGCTCATCTGGCATCGATTCGATAGCCGTCCGCGTGGAGACTGTGATCTTGGTGGACGCGGGCTCGTGTGCTGGCTGACCCCCGACAGCCCCCGTGGGCAAGATGGCCTGCTTGAAGACCGCACGGGCGACCTTCCCCAAGCTTCTGTTGTCGGAAGGTGCGACGACTTGCGGTTCGGGTGGTCCATGCGCATTGACCTCTGTCTGCACATGGGATCGCTTCAGCATCTCCTTCAGCAACACTTCCATCTGCTGAAACAAAACAACATTTCTCCCGATGTTCAGGAAGACCCGATCTTTCGCCGCCTGCAACTCGCCTGCTTCGTCCATTACCCATCAACCCCCACTATGCCGTGCTGCCGTCGACTTTCTTCACATACCGACACTTCGGAAACCCGCTGCACCCATAAAACTGCGACCCGGCATTCGCGCCGCTCTTGGATGTGCGCAGCACCAGCGCGCTCCCGCACTTGGGGCAGGCGGTGGTGCTGGCAAAGCGCTCTTTCAATCCAGCCACATGCTCACGCCGGGTGGCCCAGGTCTTGGGGAGCATGCCGGTCTTGATGGCGAGGATGATGTCGTCCATCTCGTCGCTGGTGAACAGCACATCCAGCTTGCTCTTGATGTAGGGCACATAGCCGTGCGTCATGACGTTGGGTGGCATGGGCGTCTTGAACTCGGCCTCGCCCCAGAACATCACCACCGAGAAAATCTTCTCGTCTTCGATTCCGAGAAAGTCCTGCAGCACCTTCACATGCTTGTGGTTCTGGTGCAACGGGTTCTGGAACTTGAACTTCCTTCCGCCCGGCAGCGATTGTGTCCACTGCGGGCTTTTCTCGTCGCCAAAAATCCAGCCGGACATGTTCTTGGTTTCGACCACAAAAATGCCGAAGCGCGAAACGATCACATGGTCGATCTGCGTGGAGCCGTTCTCGGTCGGCAGCGTGACGTTGTTGATATCAACGTAGACG
>CAYSKY010000516.1:0-3072 GCA_964431425.1 uncultured Burkholderiales bacterium | reverse complement strand
AGACGCCAACGCCGTGGAGACCTCCCGAGACCTTATACGAACCCTTGTCGAATTTGCCGCCGGCGTGCAGCCGCGTGAGCACGAGCTCGAGCGCGCTTATGCCTTCTCCGGGATGAATGCCTACGGGGATTCCGCGCCCATTGTCCTCTACGCGGACGATGTCTCCCTTTTCAAGAACGACCAATACGCGGTCGCAAAAGCCGGCCATGGCTTCATCGATCTGCTTGTCGGTCGGCGCCTTGTTTTTCGCCAGCAGCGCCACCGCCGACATGATCTGGCCGGACTGGCAGTAGCCGCACTGCACCACGTCTTCCGAGAGCCAGGCCTCCTGTACCTTCTTGCCAATGGGTGAGCGGCCGATGACTTCGATGGTGGTGACTTTCTTGCCGGCGACCGCCGAAATCGGCGTGGAGCAGGACCGCAGCGGCTGGCCATCCACATGCACCGTGCAGGAACCGCAGAGGCCCGCGCCGCAGCCGTACTTGGTGCCGGTCAGTTCCAGCTTGTCGCGCAGGAACCAAAGCAAAGGGGTGTCGGCCGGGACATCGGTTTCAAGCTTTTCGCCGTTGACGTGGAAACGCAGCATGGGGTTCTCCGGAAGTGGGCGGAACGGGAGGGACGCAGAATCGGGAAAGCGCCGGGACCTGCAGGACAAGGACAGCACACTGCACAGACCCGCGCGGCGCCGGAAAGTTTACGCTGAAATGCCGCCGCGGAAATTGCCGGTCTGTGACTGTCGCGCCTGTCGACGCAGGCCCAAAGCCGCACCAACCCGCTATCATTGCGCATGCCCAAGAAAACCCTCAAATTATTCCCCACGCCGTCCGATTGTGAGGCGGCCTTTTACGACGCCTTCGAGCGCGCCGACCTCAACCTGATGATGGCGGTGTGGGCCGATGAACCCGGTGTGATCTGCATCCACCCCTCCGGGCCGCGCCTCGCGGGCCTCACGGCCATCCGCGACAGCTTCGGCGATATCTTTTCCCACGGCCCCACGGTGCGTGTGCGCGTGAGCGAACTGCGCAAGCACCAGAGCCAGACGCTGGCCATCCACAGCGTGTACGAAACTTTCGAGGACGCCAATCCCAAGACCAGCACCCCGCCGCTGCTGGCGACCAATGTGTATCTGCTGACCCCCAACGGCTGGCGCATGATCGTGCACCACGCCTCGCTCTCGCCGCAGGGAACCACGGCCGAGGAGCAGGGTGTGCTGCGCATCCTGCACTGAGATGCGCCTGCGCTTCGTTGCCCGCGCGACCGCGCTGACCACCTGGGCGGCAGCCCTGCTGATGATCACGCCGGCCGTGCAGGCCGCCGACATGAACAAGGTGCTGCGCACGCCCGTGCAGTCGGCCGAGAAGGGTTTCGACTGCGCCTGGGAATCCGATGAGATGACCGGCACCCTGTGCGACAACATCTTTGATTCACTGCTGCAGTACGACCACATCGCCCGCCCCATCAAGCTGCAGCCGCGCGCCGCCGCCGCGCTGCCGGAAATCTCCGCCGACGGGCGCACCTACACCATCAAGCTCAAGCGCGGCATCGTGTTCACCGACGACCCGGCCTTCAAGGGCAAGAAGCGCGAACTGGTGGCGTCCGATTACGTGTACAGCCTCAAGCGCCTGCTGGATCCGCAGTTGAAGGCGCAGTGGCAGTTTCTGGTAGAAGGCAAGCTGGTGGGCGGCGATGAACTGCGCGAGGAGTCCAAGAAGACCGGTCGCTTCGATTACGACAAACCGATCCGCGGCCTGGAAGCCCCCGACCCCTACACGCTCATCATCCGGTTGAAAGAACCGGACTACAACATGAGCTACATCCTCGCGATGCCGGCCACGGCCGCAGTGGCGCGCGAGGTGGTGGAGTACTACGGTCCCTCGTTTGGCGAGCATCCGGTGGGTACCGGCCCCTATCGCCTGGGCGAATGGCGCCGCGCCTCACGCATCGAGCTGGTGGCGAGCCCCACGTTCCGCGAGGAATATTTTTCCACTTCTGCCGCCGCCGACCCGAACCTGTCGCCGCGCGACCGCACCATCATTGAACATCTCAAGGGCAAGCGCCTGCCGCTGATCGGCCGGGTGATCGTTTATCCCGTCGAGGAAGAACAGCCACGCTGGCTGGCGTTCCTTAACAACGAGTACGACTACATCCGCCCCATCCCGACCCCGTTCATCGACAGCGCCGTACCCGGCGGCAAGCTGGTGCCCAGCCTCGCCAAACGCAGCATGACCACCGCTCCCGACGAGGTGGCGTGGATCACTTACACCGTCTTCAACATGGCCGACACCATCGACGGGCGGCCCAATGTGGTCGGCGGCTATACGCCGGAAAAAATTGCGCTGCGGCGCGCGATCTCGATGGCGTTTTCGGTCGACGACGAGATCAACATCATCGAAAAAAACCAGGCCATCCGCGCCTGGAGCCCGATTGCCGAGGGCATGGCGGGCTTTGTGCCGATGCGCTCCCACACGCTGGAATACAACATCGCCCGTGCCAACGCGCTGCTGGATATGTACGGCTACGTGGACAAGGACGGCGACGGCTGGCGCGACATGCCCGACGGCTCACCGCTGGTGGTGGACCATGCCGCGCCGCCGCAGCAGCGCGAGCGCAGCCGCAACGAGCTGTGGAAAAAAGGCATGGACAAGATCCGCGTGCGCATGACCTTCAACAAGGTCGAAAAAATGCCCGAACTCAGAAAGCAGGCGCAGACCGGCCGCGTGCAGATGATGTCGTATGGCTGGATCGCCGATTACCCGGACGGCGAGAATTTCCTGCAGTTGTTCTGGAGCAAGAGCATCGGCGGCGCGAACTATTCCATGTTCAACCTGCCCGAGTACGACCGCCTGTACGAAAAGATCAAGACCATGCCGGACACGCCCGAGCGCACCGCGCTCTACCAGCAGATGGTGAAGCTGCTGTGGGTGTACAACCCCTGGCGCGTCAACACGCTGAAGCAAGGTACCATCCTCATCCAGCCGTGGGTGCTGGGCTACAAGAAGCATCCCTTCGCCCACGAGCCCTTGCGATACCTCGACATCGACCTCTCCAAGCTGATCGCCAGTCCATGAGCAG
>CAYSKY010000515.1:0-3084 GCA_964431425.1 uncultured Burkholderiales bacterium | reverse complement strand
CTTCGGGACGCTTTACACCGGCTTTTCCAACGACCTCGCGCGCCGCATGGAAGTGCATAAATCCAAAGCGGTCGATGGCTTTACAAAAGAACACGATGTGACGCTGCTGGTCTGGTACGAGTTTCACGAAAGCGTCCTCGAAGCACGGGCCAGAGAAAGGTTGATCAAGAAATGGCACCGCGACTGGAAGATCAATCTCATTCAATCGGTGAACCCGGAATGGCGGGATTTGTCATCAGACCTACCAACGTGACCCTCCCCGGCGAAGGCCGGGGTCCAAGTTATTTTTTTGGTGTAGTGCGAACGAAATTGGACCCCGGCCTCCGCCGGGGAAGGTTTGATAACCTCATTTAGAGACATGACCACACTCATCCTCATCCGACACGGCCAAACCGAATGGAATCGCGAAGGGCGCATCCAGGGGCATTTGGATAGCGCACTCACCGCGGAAGGTATCGCCCAAGCCGAGGCCTGTGCGCAGCGCCTGGCAGGTGAACAGTTCCACGCGCTCTATGCCAGCGACTTGCTGCGGGTGCAGCACACGGCGGCGATTCTCAACGGCCCGCTGAAGCTCGCCGTGCGATCCCGTGAGGACCTGCGCGAGCGCTGCTTTGGTATCGGCGAGGGACTGACCTACGCCGAGATGGACGCGCAGTACCCGGAAGTATTCTCACGTGCCCGCGCGCTGGATCCGGACTTTGCGATCGAGGGTGGCGAAACGCGCCGCCAGTTCCATACCCGTGTGCGTGGCGCACTCACCGACATTGCGTCGGCGCATCCCGGTGAACGCGTACTGGTGGTCACGCACGGCGGCGTGCTGGGCGTGGTCTATCGCTGGCTGAATGATTTGCCGATTGCCAGTGCGCATACGGTGGAAATTCCCAACGTGGCCTACAACCGCGTGGTCATCGACAACCAGCAATGGCAGCTGGAAATCTGGGCCGACACGGCTCACCTGGATTTCGAAAGCTCGGAAGCCGGCTGAGTTTTTTTCAGCGGCCTGGAAAAGTCGCTGTCGGTGAGCAGGATCTCGTGGGCGATGTCCATGTTCAGCGGTTTTTCCAGGCGCGTAATCATGTCGGTGTAATTGCGGATGTTCTCCACGAACTGCACGGCCTCGTCGCCACGTGCGAAGCCGAACTTGAGCGTTTCATGTACTTCCGGTTCGCGCATTTTCATGTAGGCCTTGCGTACGTCCAGCCATGAGTCGGCATTGAGCTTCATGCGCTGGGCCAGGATGCGGGCATCTTCCAGGTGGGCATAGCCCTGGTTGTAGGCGGCCAGCGCCAGCCAGGTGCGGTCTGGCTCGGGGATGCGCGCGGGAACGGTTTCGCGCAGCAGCGCAAGGTATTTGGCGCCGCCGATGATGGATTCGCGCGGGTCGAGGCGGTTCTTCACGCCCATGCGGTCGGCGGTGTCTTCGGTCAGCATCATGATGCCGCGTACGCCGGTGGCGGAAGTGGCGGCAGCTTCCCAGTGCGATTCCTGATAACCGATGGCGGCGATGGTGCGCCAGTCGATACCGGTCAGCTGCTGCGCTTCGTGAAAGAAGGGGCGCAGCTTGGGCAGCACGGTGCGGGCTTTCTCCAGCAAGCCCACCGTGTCCACAGGCTGGATGCGGTTCACGTGACCGTAGTAGCGGTCGATCAGCCGCACCAGGGTGCCGTTGTTCTTGATCTTCTCGAAAAACAGCACGGTGCTGTGCTGGAGATCGTAGTCGGCCATGGGGGAAAACGCCCAGGCCACCTTGTTCTCCCGGCCCACATTGAAGGCTGAGGCGACGTCCGGATGCAGGCGTTTGGCCACCGCGAAAGCCACGCTGTCGACCAGCGCAAAATCGGCTTCCTTGCGCTCGAGATGCTGCGGCAGTTCGTCAGGATTGGACTCGTGGGGCAGTACGTGAACACCGATGCCGGGGAACTCGCCGGTCAGTTCACGCAGCAGGTCGTGGGCCGGCGTATCGGCGACCACCGCCACCTGTTTGCCGACGGTGTCACGCATCGACTTGGGCTTCGGCTCGCTGCTGCGGTAAGCGAGCTGGTACTGCACCAGGCGGTAATGCGGACTGAAGGCAAACTGGCTGCGCAACTCGGGACTGGGCGAGAGGCCGGCCGCGGCGATGTGGCCGCGCCCCTCCTTGAGGGCTTCAATGAGTTTCTTGTAGCTCGGCACCACCACGAACACGGGCTTCGCGCCGATCTCCTGCGCGAACAACGTCGCAAGGTCATGCTCGAATCCGGTCTGGCTTTCGTCCCCGCTTTTGCCGGCCTGTGGAATATTTTGTGTGGTGGTGGGACCGCGCAAGGTGAGGAACACCACCTCGCCGGTCTGGCGCGGCGGCTTGAGCGGCTCGCGCAACCAGTCGGGTGCAAATTCGGTGCGGCGCACGCCCAGCAGTGCGCCGGCGGCCACCACCACCAGGGCAACAACAATCAGGATGATCGTGCGGCTTTTCATGTTTGGGGTGGTGCTGCAAATTCGCGGAACGGCACCGGAACCTGCGACGGTCGCAACGCCTGATTCTGCGGTGCAGCAGGCATGGACGGCGTTAGAACAGGCACAGTGTAATGGATGTGACGGTGTCGATGCGATAATGGACAGGATCAAAAAATCCTAGAGCGCATGAACAACAACATCATCGCCATCGTGCCCGCTGCCGGCACCGGCACACGGCTCGGCGACGCCCTGCCCAAGCAATATCTCGATGTGAACGGCGTGCCGCTCATCAGGCATGCACTCGACGCGCTGGCGCGGGTGGTGCGCATCAGCCGCATCATTGTGGTGTTGTCGCCGGATGACCGGCATTGGACAAACCTGATGCCGGAACTGCCCAAGGTCACCACTGTGCGGGTGGGGGGCGCGACGCGCGGTGAAAGCGTACTCAATGGCATGCAAGCCGTGGCCGCCGGGCTGGCGGCAGACTGCTGGGTCATGGTGCACGACGCTGCGCGGCCCTGCATCCGCAGCGAGCTCATTGAACAGTTCATCGACGAGCTGGAGAACGATCGCGTCGGTGGCCTGCTGGCGCTGCCGCTGGCCGACACCATCAAACTCGGCGGTGATAACCTGCGGGTGGAAAGAACG
>CAYSKY010000514.1:0-3086 GCA_964431425.1 uncultured Burkholderiales bacterium | reverse complement strand
CTGCACGGTGCTGCCAGATGCCTTTCATGGCGTTGCTAATGTCGTCATCGCTGCCGCCACCGCGCAGAAACTGCTTCAGGTCGTAGCCCCTCTCGGCGAACAGGCAGGTGAAAAGTTGCCCGTCGGTCGAGAGTCGCGCGCGGGTGCAGGTTGAACAGAACGCTTCGGTCACGCTGGAAATGACGCCGATCTCGCCGGCGCCGTCGGCGTACTGCCACCGCTCAGCCACTTCGCCGGTGTAGTGCGGGTCGGCCACGATCAAGGGATATTTCGCGCTGATGCGCCGTACGACTTCTGCGGACGGAATCACGTCATCCATGCGCCAGCCGTTGGTGGCGCCCACATCCATGAACTCGATGAAACGCACGGTGTGCCCGCTACCGCGAAAGTGCCTGGCCACATCGACGATTTCGTGGTCGTTCACGCCGCGCTTGACGACCATGTTGATCTTGACCGGCCCGAGGCCGGCATCGGCGGCGGCGTCGATCGCCTCCAGCACTTTGGCCACCGGAAAGTCGACATCGTTCATCCGGCGGAAGGTGGCATCGTTGAGCGAGTCCAGGCTTACGGTGATGCGTTGCAGGCCCGCCGCCTTGAGCGCGCGCGCCTTGGCCTTCAGCGCCGAGCCATTGGTGGTGAGCGCGATGTCGATGCCGGGCAGGGCGGTGGTCAGCTGGGCGATCAGGTCCTCGATGCCACGACGCAACAGCGGTTCGCCGCCGGTCAGGCGGATCTTTTCCATGCCCAGGCCGCGCGCGATACCCGCGACCCGCACGATTTCTTCGAAACTCAGCAGCGATTCATGCGGTAGAAACGCGTACTCCGCATCAAACACCTCCTTGGGCATGCAGTAGGTGCAACGGAAGTTGCAGCGGTCGGTTACCGATATGCGCAGGTCACGCAGCGGCCGGCGGCGGGTATCCAGCGCGGTACGGCCGGGCGCATCGGCGGGCGCCGGAATCGGCAGCGTGCGCACATCGGCAATCGGGATGATGGTGTCGCGTAAAGCCATGGTCCGAAGCATAACGCCTAATCGCCGCCGGCGATGGCGTGTAACATCGCGGCATGGACAAACTGACCTTCCAAATCAGCGTGGTGATGGAGCGCATTGCGGTGCAAAGCCGCTGGGTTTCGGAAAAGTGGCAGCTCGCGGGTGTGCTGCCGGAAGCGCCGGGCAGTGTCGCCGGCGGCGAGCCCAGGCTGCTGGTCGATCGTGAGGGCCTCAAGCAGGTGCTGCATCCGGGTTTGACTGCGGTGGTATATCCGGACGAGGCAGAGGGGTATTTTCTGAACGTGACGTCCACCGAGCCGCGTATTTTTGTGATGTGGCGGCTGAGCGAGGACGAAACCGAGGCGACACCTCATGCGGTGACGCTGTCGTACAACGAGGCGGGACGATGGATGGACGCGCAGGAAAAGGTGGAGAGCGTGGACATTCCCGACCCGATTTTCTCTGAGCTGGTGAGCTGGGTGCAGGAAAACTACCGACCGCCGGAAAAGAAAGAGCGGATCCGTCCGCGGTCCTTCGAGTCCCGTGAGGGGCGCTACAAGGCGAAGCTGTCATGAGTGAACCGGAAGAGGATTCCGGTTTCCTGTCGCGCTGGTCGCGTCGGAAAACGCAGGCACGGGTCGACCCGCCGGCCGCTGGCGACACCGGTACCGGCGCCTGGAGTTCGAACGACAATGACCCTTTGGCGGCGGGTGCCGTGCCGCCCATGCCAGCCGGGCAGGCGGCGGAGGCATCGCCCGTTCCGCTGCCGGATATTGAAACCCTTGCGCCGGATGGGGACTTTTCGCCGTTCATGGCCAAAGGGGTCGATGCCGCAACACGCAATCAGGCGATGAAGAAACTTTTCACGGATCCGCACTACGGCTTTGACAACATGGACAAGCTGGACATCTATCTGGATGACTACAGCAAGCCTGATCCCATTCCCCTGGAAATGCTCCGCGGGCTGAACCAGGCCAAGCGACTGTTCCTGTTTGAAGACGAAGAGAAGCAGGAAGCCGCCGATGCCCAGCGGCTTGCTGCTATTCAGGCGGGCGCGGCGTCGCCTGTGTCCCCTGCGTTGCCTGGAATGTCGGGCGATCCGTCCGGTGGTGAAATTGAATCCAAACCACCCCCGGTGACCGTTATAGCCAATACGGCGCAACCGAAGTAACAAGTGTCTCTAGCCAAATGTGGGCTCTCGACTGGTTAACACGGCACGAATTGGTGCATATTGCGGGTGCATGAACGTTGGCGCGTGTCGCCCTGCCTGACCGGTTGAGCCGGCCGGGAGGGTCCCGCTGATGGATTCACATAATAATTACAACGGAGTAGAGGCTATCAACCGCACCGAAGGAACCGCCACCCCGGTGGCTGACGCTGTGCAATCAACCGGCCACCCGACGGGTGCGGCCGAAGGCGCGTCTTTCCTTCACGCGGGTTGGTCCGTGGAACCGGCCGGCGCAGACAATTCATTGCTGACGGCAAAACGGGCGGCGCTGGCGGCCCTTGAAGGGCTCGCACCTTTTGCGCCAGTTCCAAGCGTCGGATACCAGTCGCAAGGTCGCTTGCTGATTATCGCTGACAGCGCCCCCCGGATGAAGCAGTCCCTTGACGCTTTGGGTGCGGAACTGACCGCGGCCGTGTTGTGGACGGCCGCCGAGCCCGCGCCAGTGGACGAGTCAGTTGAGATTGTGCAAGGCCGGCTGCAGCAGTTACAGGGGTACCTGGGGGCGTTTGAACTGGTGTTCATGCCGGAGCCGTCCGGAGCGCCGCAGATCGCACCTTTCGATCTGGTACTGGACTTGCAGGCCAAACCCGCATTTGCCATGCACCAGCCGCCACAGGGCTATTTTCATGCAGCCGACTCGGATGCCTTTGCGCGTGCGGTGGCTGAATTGCCCCAAATGATCGGCGAGTTCGAGAAACCCCGGTTTTTCGCGTACAAGGAATCCCTCTGCGCCCACAGCCGCTCCCGGCTGACGGGTTGCAACAAGTGTATTGATGTCTGTTCCACCGCGGCGATTTCTTCGGTGGGAGACAAGGTGGAAGTGGATCCCCATCTATGCATGGGCTGCGGCGCGTGTGCAACCGTGTG
>CAYSKY010000513.1:385-3091 GCA_964431425.1 uncultured Burkholderiales bacterium | reverse complement strand
GCCCATGCG
This sequence comes from uncultured Burkholderiales bacterium, assembly GCA_964431425.1. Lineage (GTDB taxonomy): Bacteria > Pseudomonadota > Gammaproteobacteria > Burkholderiales > Usitatibacteraceae > UKL13-2. The sequence continues at coordinate 3,082 of CAYSKY010000513.1, read as the reverse complement.
GATGCGCGCACCCGCCTGGGTTTCATCCTCTGCCAGCAGGGACAGACCGACGACGCCATCGCCGCCCACCGCGCCGCGCTGGAGATTGCACCGCGCCACGCCGGCGCGTGGTCCAACCTCGCCATCGCGCTGCAACAGCAGGACCGGCACGACGAAGCATTCGAAGCCCTGCAGCAGTCGCTTGCCATCGATCCTGATGTGCCGGAAACCCACGTAGTACTGGGCATTGAATGGTCGGCGCGCGGCATGCCTTCGCGCGCCGCCGCCTGTCACCGCCGCGCCATCGCGCTGGCACCGCAGATGGCCGAAGCCTGGATCAGCCTGGGGGTGGCGCTGCAGGAATGCGGCGATCTCGATGCCGCCACCGCCGCCACGCAACAGGGCCTGCGCCTGCGTCCGGGTGAGCGCCGCGCCATTTCCAACCTGCAACTGACGCAACTCTACGACCCCGCGCTGTCGCTGGCTGACTTGCGGCGCGGTGCTGCGGCGGCCGGCGCGCAACTGGGCGCGGCGCTGCCCTTGGCGGCGGGTGAGGCATGGCACGAAGGCAGCCGCCGCCTGCGGGTGGGCATTGTCTCCGGTGATCTCTATTCCCATCCGGTGGGCTGGCTGGGAGTACGCTCTTTGCTCGCGCATGATCGCCATGCCATTGAACTGCATGTGTATTCGCACACGCTCGTCAACGACGCCATGACGCAAACGCTGCGCGGGGGCATCGAACACTGGCACGAGGTACAGGCACTCAACGATGCCGCGCTGCGCGATCTCATCGTCTCGCACGGCATCGATGTGCTCATCGACACTGCCGGCCACACCGCGCAAAACCGCATGACCCTGTTTGCGCGCCGCGCGGCACCCGTGCAACTGTCCTGGCTGGGCTTTCCGGCCTCGACAGGGTTGGCCGCCATGGACGGCGTGCTGCTGGGCGCGGGCCTGGCGCCGGTTGGCTGTGAAGAATCGTTCACCGAACGCGTGCTGCGATTGCCGGGAATGTCGTTCACCTACCAGCCGCCCGACTACGCGCCGGACGTGGCGCCACCGCCGGTGCTGCGCAAGGGCGTCGTCACCTTCGGCTCATTCAACAACGCCACCAAACTCAACGCAGGCGTGCTGCACACTTGGGCGCAGCTGCTGCATCGGGTGCCGGACAGCCGGCTGGTGCTGAAGTGGCGCAACCTTGCTGACCCGGAATTATCGGCGCGCATCGGCAACAGCTTTGCCGCGCTCGGCATCGACCCCGCGCGCGTCGAGCGGCGCGGCCCTTCGCGTCACCCGGACATGCTGGCCGAATACGCCGACATCGACATCGCGCTCGACCCCTTCCCCTTTCCCGGCGGGCTCACCACCTGCGAAGCCTTGTGGATGGGTGTGCCGGTGGTCACGCTGCCGTGGCAGCGCCCCATCTCGCGGCAAGGCTTGGCGATCCTGCAGGCCATGGGATTGAACGAACTGGTGGCCAACACACCGCGCGAATACATCGACGTGGCCGCACAACTCGCCGCCGATACCAGCCACCTGCAAACCCTGCGCAACGAGATGCGTGAACGCATGGCTGCATCACCGCTGTTTGATGGCGCCGCATTGGCGCGTGCGCTGGAATCGGTCTGGCGCGAACGGGCCGCTGCCCCGGAAAGCCACACATGAACGCCACCACCAACATTCCGCAAATGATGGAAGCTGCCATGGCGCATCACGTCGCCGGGCGGCTGAATGAGGCGGCGGTCGCGTACGAAAACATTCTCGCAGTCGATGCCACGCAGATCAACGCGCGCCACAACCTCGGCATGGTGCGGCTGGGCTTGCTGCAGCCCGCCGCCGCGCTGGCGCTGCTGTCGCAGGCCTTTGCCGAAGACGGCGCCAACCCCGCGTGGGCGCAGAGCCTGCCGCAGATCGGCATGACGCTGGTGCAGCAGGGCTTCTGGGAGGCGGCGGTGCCGTGGCTGCAACGGGCCTTGCAGCATCATCCCGGCGACACGGCGCTGCAATCCACCATGGCACGCATTCAACCGCGCGACTATCTGGCGCCCGAAGTGTTCGACCCGCAACTAGGCCGCGTGCTCAAGCGCTACGCCCCGCGTGAATCCGAAACCTGGGTTTATGCGATTGATGTGGTCGGCACCTGCAACCTGCGCTGCCCCACCTGCCCGGTTGGAAATTTTCCGGCGGACAGCCGGCCCAAGGGCTTCATGGAAGTGGGCCTGTTCCGGCAGATTGTGGAAAAGATCAAACAGGAATGCCCGGCCCGAACGCCGGAAATTTTCCTGTTCAACTGGGGCGAGCCGCTATTGCATCCGCAGTTGCCGGCGCTCATCGAAATCCTGCACGCGGCCGGCCTGCCCAGCCATCTTTCCACCAACCTGAACGTCGAGCGCGGCATCCGCGAACTGGCCAAGGCCAACCCCACCAACCTGAAAATTTCGCTCTCCGGCTTCACGCAGGAAACCTACGGCAAGACCCACGCGCGCGGCGACATCGCGCTGGTGAAATCGAACATGCACCTGTTGCGGCATTACCTGGACAAATACGAAGCCACCACCCGCGTGTGGGTGGGCCACCACCTGTATCGAAACAACCAGCACCAGATCCCAGAGGTGGCCGCACTCTGCGCCGAACTGCGCTTCGAGCACCGGCCCATCGCCGCCTTCTTCCAGCCGCTGGAACGGCTGGTGGATTTTGTCGAAGGCCGCGGCGCACCGA
>CAYSKY010000513.1:0-375 GCA_964431425.1 uncultured Burkholderiales bacterium | reverse complement strand
CCCCATCCTCGATGAGATGCTGGAGCATCCGCTGCAATACCTGCCGCGCATCAAGGCCTCGCACAGCGGCCGCTACGACTGCGAACTGCGCTTCAACCAGACCGCCATCAACTTCGACGGCAGCGTGGCCCTGTGCTGCAATGTGTACGACCAGTCCAACATGCTGGGCGTGCAGTTCCTCGAGCAACCGCACGCGGCGCTGCAGGACATGAAGTACGCGCACCCGATGTGCAAGACCTGCATCCACCACGGGCTGGCGTACATGCCGGGGGATGCGGCGACGTTGATTGGCGGCCCGACAAAGTAGCCAAACTCAAGCACTGGCGCGGCTTGCAGGCCGTTTTGGCGCCAGGAGCCGCGCCAGTACTCGGGTTT
>CAYSKY010000512.1:0-3099 GCA_964431425.1 uncultured Burkholderiales bacterium | reverse complement strand
GTAATGTTGTTGATACCACCACGCAGCGTGAACTGCTTGGTTGCCTGCCAGGACGCGGCGATGTCGAGGTAGTTGCGCTCGCCCAGCGTGCGATCCTTGTCAGCCAGTGCGGTGTTCTGCAACTGCGGGTTGCTGCTCACACCCTGCTGATCCACGCTTTCGATGTGACGCCAAGTTGCTGATACATCCACGTTCCACGGGGTTTCCCAGGTGGTACGCAGTTTATGACGCCATTTCGGGCTGGGCACGCCGCAAGATGCGCCGTGCAGACCCAGACAGTCGTACTCACCCAGACCCGGGATCGGCTCGACCTTCTGTTCCTTGAGCCAGGTGCCCGTCAGGTTGAACTTCAGACCACCAAACGCGCCGACTTTCATGGCGTAGTCGATATTGATGTCAATACCGGAGGTCTTCAGGCCACCAAGGTTCTGGTTGAGCGCCTGAACCACACCAGCGGGCGTTGCCCACAGGGTGCCGAGGCGGTCGCGCTGGATGAGGCTACAGAACGTCGAAGAGCCAGTTGCCAGACACTGCGCCAGGATGGTCCCCGGAGGCGCATTGCCGATCAGCTTTTCCACTTCGATCTTGAAGTAGTCAACCGAGATAGCCAGGTTGCGGGTCGGGGTCACCACGATACCGAGGGTGGTGGAATCCGACTCTTCCGGCTTCAGGCGCGGGTTGCCGCCGAAGTTGGCGTTGTACTGGCCAGCCGGGCTGTCCAGGAACGAATTGCCATACAGTGCATCCGGCAGGCCGGTGTTGCGGCAGGCCGCCAGCGAGGCCGTCTTGGACGGACCGCAAGGATCCACGGCGAGATCATACAGGCCCAGGCCCTGCGACGTGAACAACTCGATGATGTTGGCCGCACGAACAGCACGCTGGAACGAGCCGCGCACACGAGCTTCCTTGATCGGCGCCCACTCAGCACCAAAACCGTATGTGTCGGTCTTCGGGCCGTAGCTGTAATCTGAACGACGGTAGGAGGCATTGACGGCCAGCAAATCAGCCATCGGCGCACCTTCCATGATCGGCAGGCGGGCTTCGCCGTATACGTCATTCACCGTGAAGCTGCCACCCAGGCCGATGGTCGGGCCACCCTGGCCGGCGAGGTCGCCGGTCGAGAATGCGCTGTCGGTATCCAGTTGCAGACGTTCCGTGCGGCGCTCAAGACCGAATGCCACACCCAGACCGCTCTTGGCGGACGGCATCTTGATGCCGTACTCACCCAGGTCGGAGTTCAGGCTGATACCCTGAACTTTTTGCTCGGTGTAACCCTTCTGGAAGCCGGGGGTCTGCAGGAATGCCAGTGCGCCGGCAGAAACACCACCCAACGCCCAGATGTTGTACGGCGAGCAAGGCGGGCCCGAACGGCAGACGATATTGCCGGACGAATCGCGGACTGCATCGAGTGCCAGTGCGGTGCGGTTGATCGAGAAGTCATTCTTGTAGGTTTCCTGGTACACAACCTTGGAATCCTGGAAGAACGCGTCGTAGTTCCAGTTCTTGATGAGCTCGCCCTTCATGCCCAGTACCATGCGGTACGAGGTATGGCGGATGTCGTCCTGACGGCCGCCACCTTCGACGTTGCGGCGCAGGATGAAGGCTTCAGCGGTACCGGTCGTACCAACGCAACCCAAATCAGAACGCCATGCTGCGGAGAGGAACGGATTGTCGCAATGGACGGCGTTGGCGCCAGAGGCGTCAAAACCAAACAGGCCCGACGGCGCAATCTGCGCAACCGTCTTGTCATCGTGGAAGCCGAATTCCGTGTACAGCTTGTGGTTTTCGGTCAGGTTGTAATTGGCGTAGGCATCAAACCCGTAGCGCTCGGAAGGACGCTGGAAGTAGTTCAACGGACCGAAGTTGTACTGGTCGTTTGCGCCGACGTATGCACGGGTGTTGCCAGCCGAGTCAGCCACTGTGCGGGCACCTGCCGCCACGATGAATTGCCCCGGGAAGCTGGTGCCGGAACCGCCGCAACGGAAGCCGGGACCAAACACGATGCCGTTGATGGTGTTATTGCCACGCGAGGTTGCATTGCCCGTGGAGCAGGCAGAGAAATCGCGTTCGGACTGCAGCAGCGGATCTTCCTTCTTGTAGCTGAAGAACACCGTGGCGTGACCCTTGCCGTTGGCGAAGGCCGAACCCATCAGGATGTTGGCGTCAAAAATCTTGCCGTCGGAGCTCTTGTCACCCGGCACCTTGAAGTTGCCCGGGTTGGAGATCGCACGGGCCTTGATCATGGCGGCGATGCCGCTGTTGTCATGCTGCTCGTGGTTGTAGAAGCTCTGGTTGGCTTCAAGCTGAACGCCTTGGAAGGTGTCGTTCATGATGAAGTTGACCACACCGGAAACGGCGTCCGAACCGTAGATGGCGCCAGCGCCACCGGTCAGGATTTCAACACGCTTGATCAGCGGTGCCGGGATCTGGTTCAAGTCGGCTGCAAACGTACGCGGGCTGCCGGCTGGCAGACGGCGGCCATTCACCAACACCAGAGTACGCACAGCGCCAAGGCCGCGCAGGTCAACCGTCGCCGTACCGGTGGCGCCGTTGGACACGTTGGCACCCTGTGCAGCGAACACCTGCGGCAGGTTGTTCAGGAGGTTTTCAACCGAACGGAGACCGTCGGCCTTGATGGCGGCGGCATCGATCGTGGTAATCGGGCTGACGCTTTCAAGGTTCTGGGACTGGATGCGGCTGCCCGTTACCTCGACGCGTTCAATCTTTTGCTCTTCCGGCTTGGCTGCGGCCTGTTGTGCATATGCCTGGCCAATCGCCATCGACGCGACCAAGCCTGCGCTCAGTGCGCCTGAGACTGCGACCGGCAGTTTCTTGAGCTTAAATTTCATGGGTAAAGCCTCCTTTGGGGACAAGTTCCAACTCGTGGTTGGGCTGTTACAAACGGACACTCAAATGCGAGTCTGCGAAGAATAGCGTCTGATTTGTCAAATATCCAACACATATTGCGGCGAAGACCCATATTGTTGCAGCAATGCAACAGGGAGGCGCAATGAAAGCATTGGCTATATGGAATCCGGGCGAGGGGTTCCGGATTTTTCTGCGGCGCACAATGAAAAAAGGAGCCCGAAGGCTCCTTTT
>CAYSKY010000511.1:0-3102 GCA_964431425.1 uncultured Burkholderiales bacterium | reverse complement strand
GTGTAGTAGCCCGCCACGGTCGGCAGATAGGCCTTCGGGTCGAACGGTTCGTCAGCGTCCTTCATCAGCTGCGCCACCGGCTTGATGGCGCCCTTGGCCGCCATCATGGTGGCGGTGCCCACTTCGAACACCTGCAGGATGTGCGGCGCGTTGCCGGCACGGTAGGCCGCGATGGCGGCGGTCATGGACTCCGGGTACTGGCCCTTGAACACCGGCACCACCTTGTATTCCTTTTGGGTGCCGTTGAACTTGGTGGCCAGTTCGTTGACCTTGTCGCCGAGCGCCCCGGTCATGGAATGCCACATCTGGATTTCGGTTTGGGCCTGGGCGGATTGGGCGCCCATGGCAACAGCAAGCGCCGCAGCGAGGCGCAGGACGGGGGAACGAACCATGATTTCTCCTTGGGATGATACGAATGAACGGGGTCAGTCGCCTCGGTTGATGCCGGTGGGCCGGGCTCAACTTTATTCTGGGAATGTGACTGTCACTTTACCGAAATATTGGGGGGCTGGGCGGATGGTGCGGAATGAGCGTCTGCTCCCACGGAAACCCCTGCATGCGTTTCCGGTTCGTCGGGCGCGAAGCCTTGCTTCGCGAAACCCCCGCCTGCTCCCACGGAAACCCCTGCATGCGTTTCCGGTTCGTCGGGCGCGAAGCCTTGCTTCGCGAAACCCCCGCCTCACCCACCCGAAAGTGCTGCGACCACCAGCAACTCGTCTGAAGGCTTCAACGCGCACTGCAGGTTGCGCTCCAGCTCCCGGTTCACGAAGAGCTTGATATGCGCCCGCACCTGATTCTGTTCGTCGACCATGCGAAAGCGAATCCCCGGAAACTGCCGGTCGAGGTCCAGCAGCGCCTCATCCAGCGTCGCGCCGGCTGCCGCAACTTCGCGCGCACCGGCGGTGTAGTCGATCAGCGGGGTGGGTAGCAGCACCTTCATGTGGCCGCGCTCACCAGGTATAGGCCTCAACAGAGCAAATCTGCGGCAGATGCAGCATCAGGCAATGCCACTGGTCGCCTTCGTCAAAGCTGGCCCAGACCTCGCCGTTGGTGGTACCAAAATACACGCCTACGGTTTCCGCCTGGTCGGCGGTCATCGCCTGGCGTTTGACGGTGAACCACCCCTGCGCCGCCGGCAGCCCTTTGTTCAGCTTCTTCCACGATTCCCCGCCGTCGCGAGAACGGTAGACCGCCGGCTTGCCGCCAACGGACACGCGTGGCCACACCGAGGTCCCGTCCATGGGAAACACCCACAGCGTGCTGGGATCGCGCGGATGCAGCACGACCGGGAAGCCAATGTCGCCGATGTCGCGGGGCATGTTGTCGCCGATGCGCAGCCAGCGATCCTGGGTGCGGTCCAGCCAGTAGATGCCGCAATGGTTCTGCTGGTACACCAGCCCTTCAACCGTCGGATGCATGCGTACGCAATGCGGGTCGTGGCCAAACTCGGCATTCGGGTCCGGCAGAAACTCGGCGGCACAGCCGCGGTTGATGGGCTTCCAGGTCTCGCCACGGTCATAGCTTTCGAACACGCCGCCGGAGGACATACCGACCATGAGGTGGCGCGCGTCGAAGGGATCCACGTTGACCGAGTGCATGATGGCGCCATCCGGTGGCGCTTCCTGCGGGCCACCCAGCCAGGTCAACCGGTCCGGGTGCATGTTCAGCCCATCCACCCCGGCCCAGGTGACGCCATCGTCCTCGGACCGGAATAGCCCGTGCGGCGAGGTGCCGGCATACCAGACCTTCGGCTCGGAACGATGACCCGGCGTGAGCCAGAACACATGACTGACCGACCAGCCATATTCCGGCACGTCACGTTTGGGAAACGCGGGCGGCGTGGCGGCCTCTTTCCAGTTCTTGCCCATGTCGGTGGAGCGAAACACGGTCGGCCCCAGGTGGCCGGCGCGCGCGGCCACCAGAATGGTGCCGGTGGCGGGGTTCAATACCGCGTGATTGACCGTCTGGCCAAAGAAGTGCGGCATCTTGCCGTCCACTTTCCAATTTTCGCGGTGGGCATCGGCCGAGAGTACAAACAGCCCCTTGCGGGTGCCGACCAAAATGGTGGTGCGGGACGGTTTGCTTGCCATGCGGATCTCCTTTGATGTGGAGTGAAGCAAAAGGCTGAAGCGAACTAGCTGCGCACCGCCTCGTAGACGGACGGCAGCAGCCGGGGTGCGGTGTCGCCTATGGTAATCGCCTGCTGAATGGCCTGCACGGCAAAGGCGGCGGTGTCGTCGTTTTGCGCATGCACCAATGCCAGCGGATCGCCTGTGCGTACAACTGCACCGAGTTCCACAAAATCAGTGATGCCGACCGCAAAATCAATGGCGTCAGCGGCGTGCAACCGGCCGCCGCCGAGACCCACCACGGCCATGCCGATGGCGCGCGTGTCCATGGCCGAAACGAACCCATCGCCGGGCGCCGGCACCACCACGGTCTTTGCAGCCACCGCCAGATGCCGATCCGGGTGCGTCATCAAATCAGCAGGACCACCGAGCGCCACCACCATGCGCATGAACACTTCCGCCGCGCGTCCCGAGTCCAGAGCTGTTTGCAGGCTCCGACGGGCAGTGGCGTCGTCGGCCTGCAACCCCGACTGCACCAGAATTTCGCTGCAAAGCGCCATCGTCACCTCATGCAATCGCGCCGGCCGCGATACGCCGGTCAGGTAATCCAGCGCGCAGCGCACTTCGATGGCATTGCCGGCACAAGGCGCCAGCGGCTGGCTCATTTCAGTCAGCAGTGCCGTGGTGTGAACTCCTGCGCCACCACCGACGGCCACAATGCTCTGCGCCAGTTCGCGCGACTTCGCCAGCGTGGGCATGAAGGCACCGGAACCGGCTTTCACGTCCATCACCAACGTATCGAGCCCCGCGGCGAGTTTCTTGGACAGGATGGAACCGGTAATGAGCGGAATGGATTCAACCGTGGCCGTCACATCGCGTGTGGCATAGAGGCGTTTGTCGGCCGGTGCGAGGTCGGCCGTCTGGCCGATGATGGCAACGCCGACGTCCTTGACCACCTGCTGGAATTTCTCGATGGAGATCGTGGTCTGGTAGCCGGGGATGGCGTCGAACTTGTCCAGCGTGCCGCCGGTAT
>CAYSKY010000510.1:0-3107 GCA_964431425.1 uncultured Burkholderiales bacterium | reverse complement strand
GGAGATGAATATGAAACTCAAGCACTGGCGCGCCTCTCGGGGCAAAAATGGCCTGCGAGGCGCGCCAGTGCTTGAGTTTGGCCTATTGTTGCGGTGTGGGAGGTGCCTTCTCGACGTATTTCAGGTTGCCTTCCACGGCCTTACGTGCGAGCCCGTCCACGAACGCGGGCGCGATCAGCTTCAGCCACTGGCCGACCTTGCCCTTGAGCGTCATGATCTCTTCGCGCTGCCGCGATTCGATCGCGCGCAGGATGATGGCGGCGCATTCTTCCACGCTCATCACGCTGTCCTTGTTGACGGGGTCAATCTTCGCCGGTTTGCCGTCGGCGCCGGTGGCGTTTTCGCGGATGCCGGTGGCGACAAAGCCGGGATACACCATGGTGACCGTCACGCCGCGGTCGGCCAGTTCGATGCGCAGCGAATCGAAGAACCCGCGCATGGCGTGCTTGCTGGCCGCGTAGCCGGTGCGGGTGGGCACACCAACCAGCCCCGTGAGGCTGGCGACGCCGACGATGCGGCCCTGTGATTGCATCAGATGCGGCAGGGCATGGTGGGTGCAATACACCGCGCCCATGTAGTTCACCTGCATGATGCGTTCAAGTACTTTCACATCTTCAATGTCGGCGAACTTCGCCCACATGGTCATGCCGGCATTGCACACCAGCGTGTCGATGCGGCCGAATTTCGCAATCGCGGCGTCGATGATGCCTTTGCATTTCGCCGACACCGCCACATCGGCGGCGACGGGGATCACGCTGGCGCCCAGCGATCGGGCCTTGTCCGCGACGCGATTGAGTTCATCCAGTCGGCGCGCGGTCAATACCAGCTGCGCTCCTTGCCGCGCGAGCTGATACGCGAGTTCCTCGCCAATACCGGTGGACGCACCGGTGATGATGGTGACATTGCCTTTGAGCGACATGAAAGCCTCGATTCCCCGCCAGGCGGGTGGTTGTAACGGGCCGGTCCGGCTATTGGTTCCAGCCGGCGCGGAGCTCTTTTCGTACCATCAATTTTAGGCCGGACCAGTCGGCGTTGACGGCGCACACCTTGACGTCCACCAGCCCGGTGGGCAGCACGACTTCGCGGATCACATCCTCGGTGAGATCGACAAACAGCTTCGAGGACTTCTTCGGCCAGGAGATCCACAGGCTGCCGTCGGCCGGGAGTTTTTTCGAAACAGCCGGCAGCGATTTTCTCAGCGCCGCCGTGTCGGAACAAAACAACACCAGCAGAGCGCTCGTGGACGACTGTTTTGTGATGATGGTTGCGCCGGTCGGAAGCGGCGCGAACTCCGACGCGATCCCGGCCGGGGCGTTGAGCAACACCAGCGTGCCGCCCTCCTTGAGTCCCAGTTTTTTCGGCAACGGGGTGCCACTGTAGCCTGATGTTGCCATCACTTCTCCGTGTCCACGTCGGGGATATGGTTGAACGCAATCGCCAGCTTGCCATGATCCAGCGCGCGATGGGCGCCGCCGAAATATGCGGCGTGCTTGCCAAAGCGGGTGTTGAGTGAATCGATGGTGGCGTTGAGCTTTTTCTTGTCGCCGGTTTGTTCCAGCTCGTCAAACAGGCGTGCCGACTGGGCCGCCTCCGAGGATAACGCGCCCAGCACTACGGCCACCTGCAGCGGCGTGAGAGATTTTTTCTTTGGGTAGCCCGCCCAGAGTTTGTCGAGAGCGTGCAATAAATCCAATGTGTCCTGGGTTTCGAGGAACTTGGTGTCGGCCTCCCAGGAGGGACCGTTGAGGTATTTCACCTTGATCGCCAGATTGGCTGTGTAGTGACCGACTTTCCGCAGGCGCATCGCGGCCTTCTGCGTGAGGCGATTGATGACGGCATACGCGTCGTCCTTGTTGCGTACCTCGGGCGCCAGCACGTGCGAATGGCTGATGGAACCCATGCCGTGATCCACGTCGTGCACCTCGGCGCCGCGCAGCTTCTGCCAATAGCGTTCGCCACCCACGCCGCCCCAGATGGTGCGCAGCTGCTCGGGTGCCTGCCGGTACAGGTCATCGATGGTCATGATGCCGTAGTGATTGAGGCGCGCTTCCATGTTCTTGCCGATGCCATTGAGGGCGCGCAAGGGCAGGTGGGCGATCTTGCCCGGCACATCGTGTTCCTCCAGCACCACCAGCCCGTCGGGCTTTTGCATATCGCTGGCGAGCTTGGCGAGAAAGGTATTCGGCGCCAGGCCGATCGATACCTTGAGGTATTCGCCGACGCGCTCGGCCATGTTGCGTTTGATGGCGTGCGAGAGCTCGATGGCGCGCTCGACGGTCTTGTAGCCGGCGGGCAGGTCACACACCATCTCGTCGATCGACAGCACCTCGCGAACCGGCGCGATCTCGTCGACCGCCTTGACGGCTTTGTGATGAAAGTCGATGTACAACTCGTGGCGCGCCACCACGAGCTGGATGTCGGGGATGCGCTTTTTCGCCTCACCCACATTGGTCAGCGTTTTCACGCCGAACGCCTTGGCTTCGTAGCTCGCGGCAATCAGGCAGGTGGTGTCGGCCAGCATCGGCACCACGCCCACCGGTTTGCCCCGCAGTTCGGGCCGTACCTGTTGCTCACAGGAGGCGAAGTAGGAATTGAAATCGACCAGCAGCGAGTGGATGGCCATGGCGTTACTGCGGCTCGCCGTCCGGTCCTGTTTTCGTGCTGGCGAGCATGCGCTGCCAGAGTTGTTTGCCGTCGGCGTCAAAGCACGACGCCACAATGCGCCGGCTGCTGCCGATGCCGGTGAACTCCAGCGTGCCGAAATTATGTTGTTCCACGCCGAGGCCTTCGACAAAGCGCGGATTGGCCCGATCCTTCTTGCTGAGCTTAGACAGGCGCGACGTAAAGGGCGAACAGGAAAATTCATAGGCCACTGGCGCGTCGCCCGGCTTGAGTCGAAACACCTGCGTGTTGTGGCGGTCCCCGGACAGGAACAGCAGGCCGGTGATCTTTTCGACGGCCAGCCACTGGACGAAATCGTCCCGCTCGCGGCGGTAGTTGTGCCAGCCGGAGTGGTGGCCGTTGTCATCCTCGCTGAACAACTGGCTGCCGTTGCAGACGATCTTGAAGGTGGCCCGGGACCTGCGCAATGACGCCTTCAGCCAGCC